>DASVGM010000652.1:0-6966 GCA_036379555.1 Pirellulales bacterium
AGCGAGCGGACGCAATACATGCTCGATCACATAGTTATCCACCATCTCGTGACAGATTTGCGTCAGGTGCTCCAGCGCCGAGACGTAGGTGCTGTCCGGACCCAAACTGCCATATTGCCGAGCGGTGAGATAAACACTCACCTGCTCTTCGGGAAAATCGCCGGTACGCACCTGGTAAGCGTTGGTGCGCGTCTCAATGCTCAGCCGGCATTGCGTGCGGCAGTCTTCATCGAGAGCCAGAGTGATCGAAGGCTCGTGGTTGATGATGCTCGCGCCGGGCAACTCAGCCAGACGCTCCAAGGCCGGGCTGATGCCCAGCGCCTCGGCCACGAGTTGATTGTGATTGCCGCGGTAGGTGAAATCAAAACCGAACAAAAGGTCGAGCGCTTCGCAGTCCAGCGGGCTCACCGAGAGCATGTAAGGGGCCAACTCCAGCACCAGCTTGTGTTGCTCCAACGCCTCGTCGACCGATTGCGGATTGACTTGGCCGGAGCAGACGCGGCGGTTTTCAATCGTGGCCCAGCGATAGTGGCCGCGGTCTTTGTCTTCTTCGAGCACGAAGTCGCCCTTGTCGCGGCAATAGAAATTGCGCATGGTGGGGTATTTCTTCTGAATCCGCTCGAAGTAGTGCAGCACCGTTTCCCGGTTGTTGGGCAACTCCATCTCGGTGCTAAGGTTCATGTTGACGTAAAAGTCGTCGCACAACGAACTGTAATCATTCATTCAGGATGTCCCTTTTTGGTTCGCTCGGCGGTCGGTGTGAGGCGTGTCGTTCAGTTGGGGCGGGAACTTGCAACAATCACGTTGCAGTATAGAATGCGGAAACAAGCGATGTCAAAGGCGAGGGGGCGCGCCGGCCACGCAACGCGGCGACCATGAGACAACAACGAACCATGAAAACGAGAACCAACGCGCGTCAGTTGATTTTTCCATCTGCCCTGGGCTGGATGTTGCTGGGCGTTGATGGAAAGCACGTTTGTCAATTATCGTTTGGACACGCCTCGCCGCTCGCCGCCCAGGCGGACGCTCTGGTGATGGACGCCGAGGTGGAGGTGGACGGAGATTTTGGCCGTTGGGCGCCGCTCGTCGAGCGTTTGCAGCGCTATGGCGAAGGAGCGTATGACGATTTTCTCGACGTCGAGCTTGCCCCCGTGGCAAAAACGCCGTTTCAGCGGCGTGTGATCGAGCTTTGCCGGCACATTCCCTATGGCTCTTCGCTGACCTACGGAGAATTGGCCGCGCGGGCCGGTCATCCGCGCGCCGCGCGGGCGGTGGGCACTTGCATGCGCACCAATTCCACGCCGCTCGTTGTTCCCTGCCATCGCGTGGTGGGGGCGGGCGGTTCGCTGCGCGGCTATTCGGCGGGCGAAGGAACGCGCATGAAGCTGCGGCTGCTCGAAATGGAAGCGGCGGGCTGCGCGTCATCGCGCTGACGGTTAGGGCGTATCGCAAGGCGATCGTGGGGCGGCTCGCCGAGCCGTCTTTCGCTGCCAGACGGGCCGGCGGCCCGCCCCACGATTAGGTTTCGGGCTACGCTTGTAGGGCGGCCCGCCGGTTGCTCTTGGCCGCAGGGCAACTTTTTGTTATTCATGCCGCCCGCGCCGGCGATTTGAGACGCCGGCCACATCTCTTCGCACGGAGTAGCAAGCATGAAGCGAGCAATATTACTGTTGGTGGTGGTGGTGGGCGGCGCCTTTTACCTCGGCTGGTTCACCTTCACCACCGATAACAGCGGCGAGTCGGAACATGTCAATATCGTGATTGACAAAAACAAAATTCGGCAAGATGAAGCCAAAGCGGTCCAACGGCTGCATGCTTACGAGCAGCAGGTGCAAGCTCAAGGGCAGGCCGGGCAAGCCAGCGGCCCAGCGCCGGAGAACGATTCGGCATCGCCCTATGAAACAACGCAATCGGGCGGCAATTCGACTTACTCGGCTCAGCCCTCCGCCGCCGGCGGTGATCCTTATGAGCTGCCGCAACCGCCTCAACCGCCGCAGCGTCAGGCCACGGAAACGTCGGATAGTTTTTCGCGCGGCTTTCAATGAACGGCGCTCTCACGATAAACCCGCCAGTATTGCCGGAAGCGCCGTGTGAGGCGGCGGGGCTTCTCGGCGAATAACAAGCGGCCGAGCGGTAGCGCCTCCGCTTGCAACTCGCCGCGCCTGCGTTGGAGCAAATCCCGCAGGCCGGCGAAGCCTTCGTGCCGTTCGCCGGCGTGCCCTTCGAGCGTTTGCCGCACGAGCACCAGGTCATGATCGTCGCCCAGCAGATCGCTGAGCCGCTTCAACTCTTGGCACCGCACTTCGAGCACCGCCGGCCAGGCGCGTGCGAACAACCGCACCTGGTAGCGGTGATACTTGACATGCTTTCGCCATTCGTGCAGATGAACGGCGGAGCGATCCTCCAGCACAACCTTGAGCGCGCGGCGGGCGCGGCGATAGCCTTCGGCAAAACCGGCAACCACAACCTTGTCGTTCTTGGCGGCCGCCGTCCAATCTTGGAGTTCGGCCAGCGCCGTCCGCAACCCTTCGGTCACTTGCCGCAATCGTTCGTCTCGCGCGGCGCCCGCGGATGTTTGCCGTTGCGATGCGACGATGGCGTCGCGCCATTGGCGCAGGGCGCGCAAACCAGCGGCCGGCGCGCCCCATTCACGTTTCGCATGGGCCAGCAGTTTGTCGAACGATTCCAGCACCGCTTGCCCATCGCGCTCCGCGGCCAACGCACGGGCGGCGTCGCGCAGCGCCATGTTCTGGCGGCGAAATTCGGCGGGCGCCGCGTCACGCACCAACCGCAAGAGCGAACGCAGCCTTTTAACGCGTAATCGGGTGTCGTGAACCGCGGAGGCGGGATCGCTCAGCGGTTCGGCCAAGCCGGCGATGGCCGCTCGTAGTTGACCGCGCGCCAGCCGGCGCAGATTCGACGGACTGTCGCGGCCTTCTTTCCAACGAAACGACATGGTGATTCGAGCGAAGCCCGCCGTTGGTCATTGGACAGGTGAGCGGCCGCCGATCAGCCGAGCTGCGCCAGGCCGATGCCGGCCGCTTTCTTTTGAGCCGCGGGCGTGGCATCGCTCTGGGCAAGTGAATGAAAGATACGCCGTGCCGAGTCTTTTTGGCCGGCGGCGGCGAGCTTAGCCGCCAAGCGGACGCGGGACTTGGCCGATCGAAATTGGCCGCGCTCGCCGGCATGCTTTGCCGCTTCGATCAGCAACCGGTCGGCGCTAGCGTCAGCTTGATTCGCCAAGGCCTCGGCGGCGGCCAGGCGAATCTCAGGGTCGCCATCGCTCGCGCAGGTTTTGAGCACGTCCACAACTTGCGAACCGCCACGGCGGCCCAGGGCGTTAATCGCACCCACGCGAAATTCGATGCCAACGGCATTGAGCGCCGCCTCGACGAGCGCGTCGGTGGCCGCCTGGCACGTCATGCGATCGAGCGCGAAGCGTGCCGTCTCGCGGGCGTCGAAATCGTTCAATGTTCCCTTCAAGGCGGGCACTTCCGTTTCGCTCGCCACGGCGCCGATGGCCTGGGCCAACTCGGCTCGCGCCTTGACGTTGTACTTTGGCGCATCGCCGTTTTTCGCCGTTAGGGTCTGCGCCAGCTTGGCGGCCAATTCACGGCGTTCGGCGGCCTTGCCTGGCGCGCCGGCGGCAACCGCCTGCTCTAGCAAAGTTCGCTTGGCACGAAATACGGCCGCCTGATCGTTCGATCCCAATTGGCCGGCAAGGTCGTCGATGGTGGGCATAGAGAGGAATTTATAGTCGGAATACAGTACCAGGAACAAAGGCCCGCATGACCACCACCCTACTGTTCGCCGCCTACGATGTCAAACCAATTCGGTGTACCCCTTTTTGGTTTTCTCGCCGATCAACTTCTCCGCATGTTTGTCGGCGGCCGCGGCGTCGGCGAAGGTCTTGGTTTGCGTCTGGCCTTGCGCACCGAGGCGGCCAAAGCAAACCGTCACCTCGTTGCCGCGCGACGATATCTCCCAGAACTTCGCGGACTTTCCCTCCACGTATTCAAAGCGCCGAGGGGCCGCGCTCGACTTCTCCGCGGGTTGTTCAACGGCTCGCTCGGTCGTTGCGCCGGCGACGGCTTTCTTGCCGCGTGACGGCTTGATGCCATCTTGTTTCGCGACAGATTGTTTCGCGACGGTTGCCGGCGCGGCATCCTGGCTCACACGCACAAACGACGGGAAGCGGGGCACGCCGCGATCGGAAAGCTCTTGATAACGAAACGTCACCAGGCTGCCGATCGGCGGCGGATTGTCGCGCTGAGCATCGGAAAACCCAGTGCCGACCGAAAAACTTGTTCCGTCAGGCAGGACCACGCCCAATGCCCCCAACCGGCCTTTGTGCCGTCCGCTGCCCGGCAGGTGCTCGACCACGCGCGCCTCGGCGTCGTGGAATGTTTTCACCTTGAGCAAGCTCGGCGACCGGCCGGCCTCATATCGCGATCCTGGCTCCCGCAGCATCAGCCCCTCGCCGCCGAGCGACTCGATTCGCGCCAGTTCCTCGCGCAGATGGTCGAGCCCGCGGCAACGCCAATGTTCGTGCATGGAGGCGAACTCCGGCCGGCCCGCCGCCAGACGCTCGCGCAATTCGTCCAGCCGCTGTTCAAACGTGCCGCCGGCGGCCGGCAAATCGAAGACGAGGTAACGAACCGATTTCCACAGATCGCTTTTGTCTTGGCGGCGAACGATGCTCACGCAGCGTTGGAACGACTTACGGCCTAGCCACAGTTCGCCGTCCAGGGCGACGTTGGGCAGATCGGCAACGAAGAAATCAGGGGCGTGATAGATGTTGCCGAGTCGCGAAATGAATTGTTTGCCGTCCCAGTAGGCGCGCACGCCGTCGAGCTTCTCGCTCATCCACCAGTCGGTCAGGTCGACGTCGTTTTGCCAGGTGTGGGCCAAGAGCAATGCCGGGGCGGATGAATCGCCATCGGCGTCCGGCTTCGGCTTTCTGCTCGGCGACAGTTCCCCGCCAATTCGCTCTTGCTCGGCCTGTTCGCCGCGGAAGGCGCGCAAGTGTTTGCAGGTGCGGCGTTCGATCGGCGTCGACTGGTTTCGCCAGGCGGGGCAGGTGCAACTAAAGACCCCGCCGGTGTTCTTGAGGATATAGGGCAATCGCGCGGAGCCTTTCACTTCCGCCGACTCGCCATCGTTCAGGTCAGGCATCTTGTGTTCTCCAATTCGATTGGCGTTGTTTAGCGAGCTCGGCTACCGCGAGGGCGAATCTTGATCGGCGGCGCGCCTGGCGAGCATCCAGGCCCAAAAGCCGAGAAACGCGAAAACGCAGGCCATGATGAAGGCCGGCCCCTGCCAGTTGCGCGTCGAGAGCCACATGCCGGTCGCCAGAAAAGCGCCCCAGATGACCACGCCCGCCATAATGCCGCGGATCAGGCGTTTTCTGCCGGCGGCATCGCGCTCGGCTTGCCGCCGAGGCTCGGTTTCTTCCGACTCGCTCCTAGCAGGGCTTGGTTGTTTCATCAGCGTCGTTCGTTTATTTTTTGTGAAAATCGGCCGCAAATCAATCAATGTCGCTGTGCGAGAGAACCTGGGCCGCGGGCAATGCCTGGCGTAAGGCGGTAACACCCGCGTCGCTCACCGCGGTAAAACGCAGGTCGATGGTTTCCAGGCAGCGCAAATCGTGCAGGTGGCGCAGACCGGCATCGCTGACGGCCGTACTGGTGAGCACGAGCACGCGCAGCCGCGGCAGACCGTTCAGGCAGGCCAAGTCGTCATCGGCGATGGCCGTACCACCTAAATATGCCGCTTCGACCTCGCAGGCCACGTCGCGACCAAGCCACCGCGGCAAAGCCAAGCCACTTGCCGGCGGGCAAAACTCCACAGCACCCTGTTTGGCTTCAATCGCCGCCACCGCGCGGCGTTGCCGGTGAACATGGTCGGCCTTCCAACCAAGCCCAACGAGAAGCAGCGTAAGCCCCAACAGCAATGTCCGCAGGTTGTATCTCATGACTAAACCTGATTTTATACCCTGGCCGCGGCCCTTGCCACAGTATCCCCGAGTGTCGCGGCAGGCAAGATTGCGGCAGCGCCCTAAGCGGTCTTGTTCGCTGGCTCGACTATCGCTACGATGCCGCCCTTTCCGCGGGCTTCTCCTCTGGGGCCGCGCGCCGCACGTCGACCACGCCAAGGAGAAGGAGAGTGTCAATGGAAGCCGAACGAGCCGCCAGTTGGGCGTTTCGTTCCCGCGGACTGGTGGGCGCTTTGCTGGGCGGCGCCTTCGGAGCGTTGGCGGTTTTTTCGCCGCCGTTATTCTCCCACGCCCAGTGGGAACGAATTCCGTTTGAGGTTGTCGGCTGGCTGACCTTTTTCGCCGGTGCGGGTCTACGATTCTGGGCCACGCTGTACATTGGCGGCCGCAAACGCCTGATTGTGGTCAGCGAAGGCCCTTATTCCATCTGCCGCAACCCGCTCTACCTGGGCACGTTTTTAATCGCCTTTTCGGTCGCCCTGATTCTGCAAAGCCTGACATTCATGGCTTGCGTGTTTGTCGGCGGCGTGTTTTACGCCTTGGCCACCGTACCCGCCGAAGAGCGATATTTGGCCCGGCATTTGGGCGACGCTTACGCGCGTTATTGCCAGGAAGTGCCGCGGTTTATTCCCCAACTTGCCAATTTTGCCACTCCGCCCACGATTGTGGTCAGCGTGCGGGCCTTGCGATTAGAATGTTGCCGGGCGGCGCGCTGGGTGACGTTGCCCGTCATCGCCGATCTGGTTTGCCGCCTGCGTGGCGAAGCTTGGTGGCCGCATTGGATTCCCTTCCCTTGAGGCCCAAACGCGCGCGGTTAATAACCCAGCTTCGACGGCGCCCCGCGCTGGATCGGCACGTCAAACAAACGCGGCGCGTCGCCGCGCAGTGAATCGCGCACGCGGTCGGCCAGTTCATCCGGCTCCGTGACGCGCACCGCCTCGATGCCCAGCGAGCGCGCGATGCCAACCAGG
>DASVGM010000653.1:0-4132 GCA_036379555.1 Pirellulales bacterium
GAAGCCATGGGCCGCATCGCCCATATCGGCGCGCGCGTGGCGCTGATTCAGCAAGACAACCTGATCGACGTCCACAACTTCATCGACCGCAACCGCATTCGCATCATGGAGATGGAATGGGTCGATGGTTACGATCTCAGCCGCTTGCTCAGCTCCGATATGCTCGAACGCGCTCGCAACCGCGTCAGCAATCGCCGCTGGGAATATATCAACAACGTGATTGTCACGGCGGGTCCGGTGCAGCCGCGGTTGAAGCCGGGCATTGCCATCGCGGTCTTGCGCGAGTGCCTGGCGGCCCTGGCGGCGCTACACCGCGAGGGCATTGTGCATGGCGACGTTAAGCCCTCGAACATCATGCTCAAGCGCACCGGCAACGCCAAGATTATCGACATCGGCTCGGCCTTCGACATCGAAGACGCCCCGCAGCGCCGCAGTTGCACACCCACCTATTCCGCGCCCGAGGTGCTGGAAGGCGTGGGCACATCGCCGCGCAGCGACTTATGCAGCCTGGGCTACGTGCTGATTGAGATGCTGGCCGGCGCGCCGACGTTCCCCGGCCAATTGACCTACAAAGACCTTTTGGAGGCGAAGCGCGTGATCGTGCATCGCCTGCACGACTGGTTGCCCGAAGAAGTGGTGCGCAGCGAGCACCTGATGAACCTGATTCGCAGCCTGATCGCTCCCGATCCGCAATGCCGTTTTCCCTCGGCCGAAGCCGCCGATATGGGCGAGAAGGGCAGCGCCGCCAGCTTTCACCGCCAGCTCGTCAAGGGCGACCTGGCCACGGAGTATGAAAACGACATCCGCCTCTGGTTGGAAGAGCTTGATTAAGACGGCGGAGACAGCGCTCGACCGGTTCAAAAACCCTTCAGCGCGCTGTTGATGGTACCGATGTAAAACGAGGCAATGCGGAAAATCACCATGATGATCAGCATCGCCACCATCCCCCAAACCAAAAAACCGCCGATCACGGTCATGGCGGCCATCGCCCGCTTGGCCTGGTCTTGATACTGCTCCGAAACAATCGCCAGCGTTTCGGGCAAGCGGCCGCTTTCCTCGCCCACGCGCACGCTATCCAGAAAAGTGCGCGGAAACGCCTTGGTGTCGGCCAAGGCGTGCGTGATCTCTTCGCCGGCGCGAAGTTGCTCGACGACCCCACTGGCATGATCGGTGTAATGGGCGTTGCCCGTGCTGCGCAGGCACAACGGCAGTGCCTTGAGCAAATCCATGCCCGCCTCCAGCGTCACGTACATGGTCCATGAGAATTGCGCCAAGGCCAGCGTTTCGACCGGCTTTCCCAGGCCCGGCAGTCGAATGAGCAGGCGTTGCAATGGCCGTGTCCAAACCAAGCCGCGGCGTATCGCTTGCAGCACGAAGGCGATGCCCGCCACGACGACGCCGACGACCGCCAGATACACCGCCAGGCCGCTCGCGCCGTAGAGGCCGAGGCCGAGAATATCGAACGGTTGGCCGTTTTCCATTTTCGGCAAAAGGCCCATGACGAAGATCAACAGCCCCACGATGCACACCGCGGCCGCGAGTTGCAGCATGGGCCAGGCGATGGCGGCCATGAACATCTGCCGCAGGCGCATTTGGTGCTCGTAGTGATCGGCCAGCCGCCGCAGAACCTCCGCGAGTTTGCCGGTGCGTTCGCCCACCTCGACCAGTTCAAGAAACAGCCGCGGAAAATAGTTTTGCGTATCCTTCAAGGCGTCGCTGACGGCGCCGCCGCGGTTGATTTCATCGACCACCTGGTCGAGATGACGCCGCAACGACGGTGAGACATAGCCCCCTTTCTCACGCGCAAGCACGCGGCGCACATCCACTCCGGCCTCCAGGCCCGTCGACAAGCGGCGGCATACTGCCGCCAATTCGCGTAATCCGATTCGAGCCGAAAAGAGCATGGAACGAGCAGTCGGGGTGATGGATGGTTGCTCCTAGTCCGTTGTCAAAGATCGATTGTCAAACCGCACTTTGGCAAAGCACTCATCAGGATACCACCGGGAGCCAGCCTTGCAAAAGCGGCGGCCGCTGATAGCATCAAAGTGCGCGGCTTTGTTGCGCATTCATGCCCACACGCGGAGGTTTTCAGCATGCTTCAACTCACCGGCAAAGGCTCCTCACAAACGTGCGACGGCTTCACTCGGCGCGATTTTCTGCAAGCCGGGGCGCTCGGCGCCGTCGGCCTGTCGTTGGCCGACCTGGTGGCCGCCGAAGCACAGGGTAAAGTCGCCCCCGGTCACGACGATCGCGCGGTCATTATGATCTTCAACCTCGGCGCTCCCAGCCAGATAGACACATGGGATCCCAAGCCCGAGGCCCCGGCGGAAATTCGCGGGCCGTTCAAACCGATCAAAACCAACGCGCCCGCCATTGACATCAGCGAAGCCTTTCCACGGATGGCCCGGCACGCCGACAAGTTCTCGCTCGTGCGAAGCTGCTTTCATACCGCGGCCGCCGTGCATGACACCGGACATCAGATGATGCAAACCGGCCGGCTGTTCACCGGGGGCGTCAACACGCCGCACGCCGGCTGCGCGTTAAGTTATCTGCGCGGCCGCAAGACCGACCTGCCGGCCAACGTGATTTTGCCCGAACCAATGGGCCGCACCGGCGGCAATCTGCCACACGGCCAAGACGCCGGCTTCTTGGGCAAAGCGCACGATCCCTTCGCCCTGATGGCCGACCCCTCGCAGCCCAATTTCAAAGTGCCCGACTTGCTGCCTCCCGCGCAGATTGGCGCGGCGCGGCTTGATCGTCGCCGGCGCTTACGAAGCATCGTCGACGACACCGTGAAAAACTTTGAAGCCAGCGACAGCGCCCAGCTTCTCGACAGCAATTTTCAGGCGGCCTTCCGGCTGATGACGAGCACGCAGGCCCGTGAAGCGTTCGATCTGTCCAAAGAGCCGACCGAACTGCGCGAGCGCTACGGCATGACGCGCTTCGGGCAATGCTGCCTTTTGGCGCGGCGATTGGTGGAGGCGGGCGTGCGGTTTGTCACGGTCAACACGTTCATCACGGTTTTTGATGAAATCACCTGGGACACGCACGGCTCAAAGCCGTTCACTTCGATTGAAGGCATGCGCGACATCGTGGCACCGATGTATGACCAGGCGTACTCGGCCTTGCTGGAAGACCTGACCCAGCGCGGCTTGCTGGGCAATACGATGGTCTGCAACCTGGCGGAGTTCGGGCGCACGCCGCGTGTGAATCCGGCGGGCGGGCGCGACCACTGGCCGCAAGTGTGGACGGTGCATTTCGCCGGCGGCGGCGTACAAGGCGGTCGCGTGGTGGGCCGCAGCGATCCGACCGGCGGCGTACCGGCCGAGCGGCCCGTTGAGCCGGCCGAGATTGTCGCCACCATTTACCACAGCCTGGGCCTCGACCTGCAAACCAAGCTGCCCGGCCCTCAGTCGCGGCCGTTCCCGCTGGTTGATTTCGGCAAGCACGAGATCAAGGAGTTATTTTAAGCGCGTCTAACAACACGACCGCGTACTTGGAGGATGGGCCTCCGGGCCCGTCACCATTTACCGTGACGGGCTAGGAAGCCCATCCTCCGGTGTCGGCCGATTTCTGCTTTTGGACACGCTATCGGGCGGCTGGCTACAAAGCTGCACAAACGCTTCCAGTATTCTGCCGCGCTGCTCCGGGTCCAAAACCAGGTGGCGATGCCGGCCGTTGGGGTCGGCGGTAAAACGAGTCGAGCCGTCGTCTGCAACCACGACGCCGCCCGGCGGCGAAACACGAAAATATCCTCGATCGGGATATACCGCGTACAACACGCTCGTCAGATCCCAGGTCGGCCGTTCGTGCGGCGGCGGAATGTAGCGGCAATACGCTTCGGCCAACGGATGATGCTTCACGTAGCCAAAGTCGCGCTCAATGCTTACCGCCGGATAGGGCAACGCCATGCCGATTTCAAAGCCGCTAAAAACCAGCGGCGCCGGCCAACGTCGGGCCAATGTCTGCGCGCTCTTGATGTCTTCGGCGACGTTGTACTCACGATAAGCGGAGTCTCCGTTGATCGACTGAAACGCGCCGGCCATCAGCGAAACCAGCCGCACTTTACGCCGCGCCAACTCTTCGCCGGAGTGCGGAGAATGTTCATCGGGCGGCGAATCGAGCAGCCGCG
>DASVGM010000654.1:0-2467 GCA_036379555.1 Pirellulales bacterium
AACGGCATTGCTTTTTCCGTATGGGCCAGCCTGAACACACGCGCGGGCGGCGAGGCGATTGAGGGAGATGATTACTGATTCCTGAAAACGACTGCGTAATATGCCCTCGGCTTGCCCGATGGGGTTTTCACGTTGGCCGTCTACAAACGCGGCTTTTCTGGCGCTGCCGATTTTGCCCCGCTTGGCCGCCTGCGGCGGCCAAGCGGGGCAAAATCGGGGAGGGGAGCGCGGGCAACGTCCGATTTAGACAGCCAACGTGAATCTCCACCCGGCAAGCGGGTGGCATCAACGCTTAATCAGCCAATTGCGCTTAATCTCGCTACATTAAGCTTCGCGCCGGCGCACCGGTGGTTGACTCCTAGAAACTGCGATTCAGACTTAAGCGGCTGACGCGCGCCGCGTAAGAGACCTCCGGCGCGCTGCAGGTCTCGTGTCACGGAGGTGCTCGCAATACCAACCGCCGGTTGCCAGGCCGAGATGCGCAGCGCGCTGCGCATCACCCCCCATGTGGTTTTTGGCACGTAACCCGGTCTTAACGATCCGCCTCACCACCATTGCTATCAATCAACTGCACAGCATCGACCACTACGAAGCCGTCGGTGCCGTCATTGGAGATGATTACCAGCACCGCCTCGTTGGCCTGCAAGGCGTGCTTGCCCAGCGAAACAAACAGGCCGTCGATCGGCGGCGCTTGCCGCTGGTTGATCTTGAGCACGCTCTTTTTCTCGCCGATCTCGACCGTGACCGGCACGTTGGTGGCGCGGTTGGCGTGCGGCGTGTAGGCCAGACGCAACTCATGATCGCCGCCGCGGCGAGCGATGAACTTGAACTGCAACGATTTGCCCCCTTTCTCGCTGTTGCCGTCGTGCGAGTAGCCGCCGCCGATGTATCGCCCAATCGCCGCGCTCTCAACCCACTCGCCCGTGCGCGCGGCGGCGGTGTCGTCGAGCACGGCGCCAAGCAGTTTTTTCGGGTCGATCGCCGCCGCGGTGGCCGGCCCTTGCCAGGCCAAGATTTGTTTGTCGGCCAGCAACCGTTCTTTGAGGTCCGCGTAGTCGATCTCTTGCACCGCGATGTCGCGATCGATCGCCTGGCAAGCCGCCGTCGCGGCCGACTGACCGAGCACCATGAACACCGGCTCCATGCGTATGGAACCATAAGCGATGTGCGACGCCGAAAGGCAGACGGGCGCCAGCAGGTTATCGCACTCGGCTTGCTTGGGTACAATCGAGCGGTATGCCACCGGATACGGCCGAAAGCCGTGTACCTGCACGTCGCCCTCGTTGCTGGCGTGGCCGTCCTTGACCCAACGCTGCGTGTTGTGCGAATCCATGCCATAGGCGGCCAAGCCGATCGCATCGTCGGCCGTCTCCCTGCCCTGGCAGTTATGTTGCGTCATCACGTAAGCGGAAATCATCCGCCGCGCCTCGCGAATGTAAAGCTGGTGCGGCCAGCCGCCGGTTTGCTGAAACTCGTCTTTGCACAGGCCCCAGCGATTGACTTCGCGCCGCACATGCTCCGGCAAACGCGGATCGTTCGCCAAAAACCACATCATGCCCTGTTGATAGGCCACATGGTCCTGAAAAATCTTGTCGCGCGGGGCGTAATCGCCGTCGGGATAATCGTAGTTCATGCCGATGTTGTCGCTGCTGAAGGCGCCGTTGTTGTTGGTATCGGTCTTGCGATTGGGCATCGGCAGGTTGCTGCGCAAGGCGTCGAAAACGCCGGCCTCAATGTAACGTCGCAGCAATTCGTAGCGCAGCGGGTCATAACCGGCCGGCTTAGGAAACGGCAGCCGATTGGCCGGATCGTCGGTCAAACACATACGGAAGTTATACGCCTGCACGAGCCGGTCGCCCGCCCCATGTTCGCCGGGACTTCCGGCATGAACGCCGGGCAACAGCCCGCTCGCCGGGTCGCCGGGGCGAATATATGGATCGACATTGGCATTGAACTGATGTTTCTTGGAACCAAGCTGCACGCCGTTGAAGGTTTCGTCGTAGACGGAGTTGGCCTCTCGGCCCACATGGTAGCTCACGCCGGCCTTGGCCATGAGATCGCCTTCGTAACTGGCATCAATGTAGACGCGAGCCGCGAACAGGCGGCCGCTTTCCATGCGGATGCTGGCGACGCGGGCTTGTTGTTTGCTCACGCCGCCGTTCAAATCGAGCCGTTCTCCCAGCACCACTTTGACGCCGGCCTCGCGCGCCAGCTCGTTCATGACCTTTTCAGCCACGTGCGGTTCAAAGGTCCAGGCTTCTTCTTTGCCGTAATGCCGGCCGACGCGGCGGTAGAACTCGCGCGAGAGGCCGCCAATGGCGCCTTTATTGCCGATATCGGTGGCGCCGAGGCCGCCGGAGGTAAGCCCGCCGAGGTGCTGGCCCGATTCGATCAGTACGACTGACTTGCCCATCTGGGCCGCCTGCACTGCCGCGGCGACTCCGCCCGACGTACCGCCGTAGACAAC
>DASVGM010000655.1:0-5452 GCA_036379555.1 Pirellulales bacterium
CGGCTTTTGGCAATGGCCACGACGGAATTCAATTCAAACTCTCGGCTGAGCGGCATGGCGATCGTGGCGCTATCGCCCAAGGTGGCCGCCGAATCGAGAACCACGTTCTCTCGCCCCAGCCGAACCAGCAGCTTCGCCTCAGAGCGGTATTTTTTGGGCGCGAAGATCGCCGCCAGCAGGGTCAGCGTCATGGCGGTGAAAAAGAACGCCGCCATCTTGCGACGCTGCCGTATGCAGACCAAGAGCAATGCGTGCAAGTTCTCATCCATTTCAAACAACGCGACCAATCGTTAGTATGGGTTGTTTACAGCGAATGGGTTTATTGTATCTACTGGCGTAAATATGTCAATTATGTATTCTGCGTAACGTACATAAAAAAGTTCCGGTACAATCCGGGGATGTGCTCCTTGGCAAATACGCAAAGCGACCATCAGGTTTCCAAGCGGTGTGGCAGCGATTTTTGTTCACCATCCGAACAAGCCAAGAATCCCATTCCGAGTCGCATTTGCTCGAATTACACTCGAACTTGGCGGACTCAGGGCGGAGGATTGGGCGAGTGCGGTTTTGCCGCCCGCCGCGAAACCGGTCAACGTGGGTGTTTATGCCCTGAAATCAGCGCCGTGCCCGGCGTTCAAGGGCACGTCTTGGAACCTCGAATGTCGAACTTGCCGAACCACGAACAGTATCTGAAAACGCGTTTCTTCGGTTCGCTCGACGGCCTGCGTTGCTTCAGCATCGTGTGGGTGATCGGCTTTCACTGCCAGCTCGACAACACGCGTCTATTCCACGCCGGCGCGTGGGGCGTTGAATTGTTCTTCATTATTAGTGGCTTTCTCATTACGACAATACTGCTGCGTGAGGTGAGCGCGCGTGGCGCCGTTTCACTGAAGAACTTTTATGCCCGACGCGCGCTGCGCATTTTTCCCCTCTACTACGCCACGCTCCTGCTGTACATCGCCCTGGTGGCGGCGCTGGAATATGGCTCCGTGCGTGAGGCGTTTTTTTCCCATCTGCCCGCCTATGTGACGTACACGTCGAACTGGTTTGTCGACCGAAACGGCGCTCAGCGTGTCATTTTCGCGTTTTCCTGGTCACTGGCGACGGAAGAGCAATTTTATTTGCTCTGGCCCTCGGTGTTACGGTTCGCGGGGAAAGGGCGCGCACCTGTACTCATCCTGCTGATCACGCTGGTTGGCGCGATCTCGGCCCAGGCATTGAGCTTCCTCGCTCTACTGCCCTTCGGCCAGCCCGGCAATCGCATCGTCGCGAGCGTGGAGCCAACCATTTTATTGGGGTGCCTGTTGGCTTATGCGTTTAACGACGTCCGCTGGTTCAATCGTTTGCGGAGTTGGCTTGGCGCTCGCTGGAGCGCGCCGCTCGCCGCCTGTTTCACGGCGCTGACCTACTTCGGACTGCTGCATGCGCCGGCGGAGCCGGTCTTCAAGTGCGTGCTCAACTCGACGTTCGTGTTTTCCCTGCTGCTGGTCGTCGCCACGTGCTGCATCCGCGAGGATCATGGCCTGGCGCCGGCGCTGCGAAACTCGACTGTCCGTTACATCGGCGCCATTAGTTACGGATTATATCTGCTGCACATGTTGGCCATGAACTTCACTAAGAAGGTCTCGACCTCGCACGACTGGCAGTTTTTTGGCATGACGTTACTACTTGCCATCGGCCTGGCCAGCGCGAGTTACTGGCTCTTTGAACGGCCGCTTCTCAAATTGAAAAGCCGTTTCAGCGCCGGCCTCGAAAGCGAGCCGAGCCGCTCCAGCGACCATGCCCGTGCCAACACTTCAGTCGCGTGACGCATGAGGAACACCAGCCGTATGTTGAACTTGCCGAATCACGAACAGTACCTGAAAACTCGCTTTTTCGGCTCGCTTGACGGTTTGCGCTGCATCAGCATCGTGTGGGTGATTGGCTTTCATTGCCAACTCAACAACACGCGCCTGTTTCGTCAAGGTCGTTGGGGCGTCGAGTTGTTCTTTATTATCAGCGGATTCCTCATCACCACGCTGCTGCTTCGCGAGGCGAAGGCGCGCGGCGCGATTTCCCTAAAGAACTTCTATGCCCGGCGCGCGTTGCGCATTTTCCCGCTCTACTACGCCACGCTCATGCTGTACGTGGTGCTAGTGGCGATGCTTGAGTTTGGCCCTGAGCGGGCGGCGTTTTTCCGGCGTTTGCCGGCGTTCATGACGTACACGGCGAACTGGTTTCTCGACAGAAACAGCGGTGAGCGCGTTATTTTTTTGCGTTCTTGGTCGCTGGCGACCGAGGAACAATTCTACCTGCTTTGGCCGTCGGTGCTTTGGTTCGCGGGGAAAACGCGCGCGCCGATGCTGATCTTGTTTGTCGCGCTGGTTGGAGCCATCGTGGCTCAGGCGCTGAACTTCCTCGCTTTGCTGCCGTTCGACGAGACAAGCAATCGCATGATCGCAAGCATTGAACCGACCATTCTGCTGGGGTGTCTGCTTGCCTATGCGTTGGACGACGTTCGCTGTTTCAATTGTTTGCGGAGGTGCGTCGGCGCGTGGTGGAGCGCGCCGTGCGCCGCGGGGCTCATGGTGCTGGCTTACGTCGGGCTGCTGCACGCGCCGGCGGAGCCGGATTTCCAGTGCGCATTCAACGCGGCATTCGTGTTTTCGTCACTCCTAGTCGTCGCCGCCTGTTGCATCCGTGAAGACAACGGCATGGCGCTGGCGTTTCAAAACTCGGCTGTCCGCTATATCGGCGTCATCAGCTATGGCCTGTATCTGCTGCACATGCTGGCCATGAACTGCGCCAAGAAGCTGCTTGCCTCTCATGACTGGAGTTTCTTCGGCGTGACATTGCTATTGTCCATTGGCTTGGCCAGCGCGAGCTACTGGTTGTACGAACGGCCGCTTCTCAAATTGAAAAGCCGCTTCAGCGCCGGCGGCAGCGACGAACCGTTCAAGCCCGCGTCCTGAACCTGTTCCAATGCGCGTTGTCGGGCTGGCGGCACAGAATACAGGCCAGCGTAGGGTCAGTGCGCAATGCGGGCTAAAACCAACTCGCCTTGTCGACCACGTTGATAAGCGGCTGTCCGGCCTTGAAACGGCGTATGTTGTCCAAGAGCACGTCAAGGTGCCGCTGGGCGATGCGCGGCGAGGCGCCGGCCATGTGCGGCGTGATGATGACGTTGGGCATGCGCCACAAGGGATGGTCGGCCGGCAAGGGTTCGATTTCAAACACATCCAGCCCCGCGCCGGCGATTTCGCCGTCCGTTAAGGACGCGGTCAAATCGGTCAGGTCGACAATCGCGCCGCGGCCGATGTTGATCAGGTAGGCACTGCGTTTCATCTGCTGAAATTGCCGCCGCCCAAACATCTTGGCGGTTTCCGGCGTGTGCGGCGCCGCGATCACCACAAAATCGCTGTCGGCCAGCAATCGCGGTAATTCACCAATCGGCCCGAGCCAGGCGACCTCCGGCGGAGCGTCTTTGCGCAGCGGATCGACCGCGATCACGCGCATGCCAAAGGCGGCGGCGCGGCGCGCGATCTCCGCCCCGATCTGACCCAGCCCCACCACGCCCAGCGTGGCGTCGGCCAAATGCAGGTGCGCCCGGTCGATGGCACTGACCGTGCCCGGACCTGAAACAAAGTCGGCACGCTCGGTCTCGCCGCCCACGGACGCCCAGTGAGCCGTGGCTTGCTGACGTATATAATGGTGAAAGTTGCGTGCGAACGAGATTACGAAGCCCATGACGTGATCGGCAATTACGTCAGAATAGAGGCCGCGCATGTTGGTCAGTGTGAGCGGGTGTGCGATCAGTTCCGCGAACATATAATGTTCCAGACTGGCGGTGGCCGTTTGCACCCAGCGCAACCGGCCGGCCGCGGACAGCAACTGGGGCGTGAGCTTGCCAAAAAAGGCGTCGGCGTCGACGATCGCCTGCGCGGCGGCCGCTTCGTCGGAAGTGTTGACCACTTCCATAGGCGCGGCCGCTAAAATGATTTTTTCCAAGCGGTCGTTTTCGACCGCGGGATGAATGACAAGTTTCATGCTTATGGACTCCGAACCGCGATCAGCTTACGTGCATGTGCCGTTCTGCGCGCATCGTTGTGGGTATTGCAATTTCACGCTTGTCGCCAGGCGGCCCGACCTCGTCGGCCGCTACCTGCTGGCCTTGGAACGCGAGTTGTCCTGGCTGGCTTCGCCGCGGCCGGTGGAGACGCTCTTCATCGGCGGCGGCACTCCCACCTACCTCATGCCCCACGACCTGGCCAAGCTGCTGACGATTGTACTGGCCTGGCTGCCGGCCGTGGAGGGGTGCGAATTCACCGTCGAGGCAAATCCGGGTGGACTGGACGCCGAGCGCGTGGCCATACTGGCGGAGCACGGCGTGACGCGGCTCAGCCTGGGGGCGCAGTCGTTCAACGAGCAGAAGTTGAAAACGCTGGAACGCGACCATGCGCCGGCCGACATCGCCGCCGCCGTCACGCTCGCTCGCCGGCACTTGAAATCGGTCTCACTCGATCTGATCTTCGCCGCTCCAGGCGAAAAGCTGGACGATTGGCGGCGCGATTTGCGGCAGGCGTTGTCGCTGGCGCCCGATCATCTTTCCACCTATGGATTGACGTACGAGCGCGGTACGACCTTTTGGACCCGCCGCCGCCGGGGCGAGCTTTCGCAACTCGACGAAGAATTGGAGCGCGAGATGTACGCCGCGGCCATCGACACACTCTCCGCGGCGGATTTCGAGCATTACGAGGTTTCCAATTTCGCCCGAGCCGGTCATCGCTGCCGCCACAATGAGATCTATTGGGCCGGGCTGCCCTACTATGCCGCCGGGCCAGGGGCCGCGCGCTACGTGGCCGGCTGCCGCGAAATGAATCACCGCAGCACCAGCACATGGCTGGCGCGGGTAATGGCCGGTCAATCGCCCGTGGACCAGCGCGAGCGGCTTTCGGCGGAAGATCGCGCCCGCGAGATGCTGGTGTTCGGCTTGCGTCGGCTGGCGGGCGTTTCGCGCGAGCGATTCGCGCGCGCCACCGGCTATGAGCTTGACGACCTGGCCGGCCACGCCATATCACGTCACGTCGCACACGGATTGTTGGAAGATTCCGGGGGCCGGGTGCGTCTCACGCGCGAAGGGCTGTTTGTCAGCGATGCGATCTGGCCCGATTTGTTACGAGTTTAACGAACGTGATACTCGATCTACGATCGATCGTCTTACGGCCAAAGCGATTGCAGAAACGATGAGCTCACTATACCTGGGGCGCGTTGAACCGGGCGCCGTGAAAACCTACAATGGTCGCCATGCCGACAGAACGCTCCGGTTCGTCCGCGCCGCCGAAAGCGCCGCCTGTTCCGCCCTCCTTGAAAGCGCACCATGATCGCACGAGCCTCGTTAACGCTGGCCTTTTTTTTATCGGCCGCGTATGTGTCCGCCGAAACCGCCAAGAAAGTTTGGACGTTTGACGACGGCTCG
>DASVGM010000656.1:0-2484 GCA_036379555.1 Pirellulales bacterium
CCAACGCGCCTTGGCCTTCAATTCTGGCGGCAGAAGAAAGGCGAATTTCGTCTGCCGCATTTTCGCCTTGGCCTGGCTCGCATCGCGTTGAAAGGCCGCCCACTGCTCGTCGTTCTTGAGCTCTCGCTTGAGTTCGTTGGCCGCCATTGGGGGAAGGCGCTTGTTCCTCCGTGGGAAACAGCAAAGCCGTGACCTGCAGAACCGCCGCCGCGCCGCGAAAGCCGACGGCACAACTCAACACGACACGCAAGTAGATTTGGATGAGCCCCAGGCTGTGTGAATGATGCGGGCAGCGACGATCGAACGCGGCGGCCAGGTCTAGTTTCGGGTCAGTTGCCTGGGCGGCGACGGGCAGTGCGGCGGCGACGGGCAGTGGGGCGGTGGCGGGGCTTGGGTTAGGCGGTGGGTTTTTTGAGGTTCTCCAGCTCTTCGCGCAAGCAACGAGCGGCTTCTTGGGCTTGCTCGGCGGTCTGTCTCCACTGCTCGCGGCTCTTCGTGACGGCCCGCACTTTGTTCTCCATCACGCGGTACTTCTTTCGCAGTTCGGCGTACTTCGCCTTCCACTTATCGCGACTGCTCTTAAAGAACTGGATCAGCTTGCGAAGCGGACTTCGATACCGTCGTTCGGTTGGTTCGGTCGCTTCAAATGCCACACTCGCCATCATTGACCTCCTTGTCGTGGGACCAAAAAAGTTCAAACAATGGAACAAAAAGACCAAGTCCAGACAAGCTCAAAACCGGCCTAAAATGCCTCCGTTTGCGCAGGCCAGTCGGCGCCTGCCTGACCCAACGGCCGGATCTTTATGGCGCGGCGCTACCGGCGGTGGGCGTGATGGACATGCTGCGCTTCCATAAGTTCACCATTGGCTGGGCCTGGTGCTCGGAATATGGTTCGCCCGACAATCCCGACGAGTTCCCCGCGTTGGCGGCCTATTCTCCGCTGCACAACATCAAGCCGGGCACGAAATATCCGCCTACGTTGATCACGACGGCCGACCACGACGACCGCGTGGTGCCGGCGCACAGCTTCAAGTTCGCCGCCGCGCTGCAGGCCGCGCAGGGCGGTGAGGCGCCGGTGCTGATTCGCATCGAAACCAGCGCCGGCCACGGGGCGGGCATTCCCACCTCCAAGGCCATTGAAGAGATGGCGGATGGCTACGCGTTTTTGGCGAAAATGCTGGGAGTCAATGGCGCGGCCGCCGGTCGTTGATCGTCTTGTCGTGAATTCGCCGTGACGGCGCGGCGGCGACGGCGTCGTCTGCATGATCGGCCCTCTTTTTCAGGCGGATAGTTAATCTCACTTCAGTCCATGTCAGATCAACACGCCACCAGCCGCGAATTGGGCGGAATAGATGCATAGGAGCGCGGCGAGCACCGCTAGAACCAAAACGGCAACGACAGGCGGAACGCGCGCTAGGATTTCGCCGGCGACGATATAGACGGGAAACGCCACCGCGGCGAATCGGCCTTGGCTCGCCATGCACATTTCGCACCCCCGCGTCACGTAGGGGATCAGCAACAACGCGGTGGCCAAAAAAGCCTCTTGCCAATTGAGCCAGCGGGTCCAGATGCCGACGAAAAGCAATACCGCCGCGCCAAGCCAGTAGACCGGGTTCGCACACTGTAGACTCAATACCGGAAACGCCTCGCTGGAAAAACGGCCCCAGTATGCCGCTGACGAGGAGCGGTAGACGGACCAGACCGTGTCGAGCGATGCCAGTTGCAGCAATCGATCGGGCAGGCTCATCGGGGGCCGCAAGTGAAAATGTCGTTGCGTGGCCACGAACGCGAACGGCTCGCCGAATTGAATCCATTGATAGACGGCAAAGGCGAGGATGCCCCAGGCCGATACAGCCAAAAGCACGCTGCGACCGAAACAGTACGGCAAGGGTCTGCGCGGGCCGAAAAACACGTAATGCGCGGCAAGTGGCAAGAGCGCCACTCCGATTGGCCGCGCCGCCGTCGCGGCTCCCGCGGTGAGCGCCACCACCAGCGGTGAGGCATTGCGACGCATCAGCAACATAAAGCCAATGCCTATCGCAAGAAACAGCGATTCGGAGTACGCCATGCGAAAAAAGAACGTCGTGGGTAGCAGTGTGAACGCCGCTAAGGCGTAGACGGGCGCCGCCTCGGGGACTGGGAGAGCACGGCGCTGAAGGTAAACCGCGAATAGGGCGGTGGCGATCAGGTGACAGCCGTTCGAGACTACAAGCAAAGCGGTGCCGACGCTTAGCCCAGTGGCGTTGCTCAGACATCGGCTCAAAAGCGGATACGCCGGAAAGAACGCGATGCTCGACGCGCGATCGACGTCGTAGCAGTAACCGTCCGCGGCGATGCGGCCATACCAAATTCCGTCCCCAGCGGCCCAGATCTGCGGCAAAGCCGCCCGATCGTGAGCGGGCCCGTGGTCCATCGCCAGTCGAGCGCCGGCGCGGCAACTAAACGCGATCAGGCACGCTACGCCGACATAGCATGCCAAAAGTG
>DASVGM010000657.1:0-7067 GCA_036379555.1 Pirellulales bacterium
GTGCCCGGCGATATTCGACACCTTGAAGCGGTAAACCGGCGCGATCAGCAAACCGAATCGCAGCGGAGTCAACTGCGCCGCGCCAAACCTGCCTTGGCTGGCGATGGAAACTTTGGCCCCTTCAGGCGCTCGGATTTCGACCGGCTGAAAATAGCCCGGCACCGGCCCGCCCCGTTGCAATCGCGTCAGGCCTACCACTCCCGGCGGCGCCAGTCCGTCGTGGCGGTAGTGCATCGGCGGTTGTGCCGTCCCGACAACCGCGAAGCCCAGAACCCACGCCACCGCCAGCACCCGCACCGCATGAATGCGGCAACTGGCATGGATGGTGTTAGTGTTGTGGAGATGAAGAGGCATGAGGGTTCAGGGTTCAGGGTTCAGGGTTCAGGGTTCAGGGTTCAGGGTTCAGGGTTCAGGCGTCGGCGCGATGCGCCGACGCCTTTCCCGCGTGCCGCTTGCCATTGGCAACTGACTACTGGCAACTGACTACTGGCAACTGACTACTGGCAACTGACTACTGGCCATCATTGCGGCGGCATCATGTAGCCAGAAGACATGGCTTGGCCGGGCGGTGGACCGTACATCGGCTCGCCGCCCATTGGCTCGCCACCCATCGGCACGCCCTCGTCAATGCACTCTTCACCACCACCACCTTGAGCGTGAGAACTGCCGCTGGTGACGCGATCGCGGTGGCGGCTCCAGGGCATGTGGAAGTTCAGCCAGGGAGCGCGAGCCTGTTCGTGTACGCGAACGTGATGCACCGGCTTGGGATAGCTCAGGCCCGGCGATTGTTTCACGTCCATCCTCATCTTCTGCACCGGCTTGGGAATGTGGACGTGCGTGTGGTTACGGATGGTGTGGCGTCGCAGGCCGGCCGGAATGCCCAACGGCATGTGCGGCGGGCCTGGCAGCCCAATGGGCGTGCCGGTGATCGGCATGCCATATTCCGGCGCGGTGACTCCCGCCATGTTCGCAGGCGGCGCGCCGCCCGGTCCACCCGGCAATCCAGTCGGACCATAGGGCGTTCCGTCGGGACCACAATAACCGGCCATCATGCCGTTGGGTGGTCCGCCCGCCATGCCGCCCATCATTCCACCCATCATTTCGTCGCCGCCCACTTGCAGGTCTTTGTTGCCCACGCGAATGATGGCCAAAATGGCCCCGCGGCGATCGGCTTCGACAATCGGATCCAGACCCGGATCGAGTCGCGTGCTGACGAGGGTTTCAACACCGGCCAAGGCCAACTCTTGGAAGTCGGGGTCGGGCAGGTAAATGACTTTGGTCACGAAGTTGCCTGACAAAACCTGGTCGAGGTCTTCCTCGGTGAACTGCACAGGTATGCTGTTGTGCGCCAGGTACGCATCGGTACGCGGCAGCGAGGGGGCCATTTCGATCGAGGGATAAAGTTCCACCCCCTCGCGGCCGGGAATGTTGGTGAGTTTCAGGCGGTAAATGGCCCCTTGCGGAAAGTTGTAGCGGCCCGGCGCGACCAGTGGTTCGCTGTCGAAGGCGCCGGGAGCGGAAACGTCCCAGGCAACGACCATTCCTTCTGGCCCGGTGAAAGTCACCTGGCTGGAGGCGGCGACCGCCGGCGGTCCAGGATCGCCCAGCATCATGACGCCGGGACCGGGACCATCGACGCCCGGACCCGGATGCATGATCTGCTCGGCGGGCGGCAAATTGTGACTGAACGGCGCCTTGCAGCCGGCCAGGGCCGCCGCGGCGCATAAAAAGGCCAATCGGTATCTCATTCCAATCCCCCTCAGGTTTGCCCAGCGACGGCGCGGCTCCTCCGGCCGGCGCTAGGTCTGGCTCGTTTGCAGGCAGTTTTCCGCCGGGCCGTGCGGACGGCTGATGCGGCGAGAATGGCGTGGCCCTGTAGCGACCGCCGCCCTATAATTCCGCTGATTCGCCCGTCGGCCGAGCCGACCCTCCTTGGCGGAAAAATAGACGTGGCGGCTGGCGCATGTAGCGGGCCGTCAGTGTAATTGGTCGGTCTGTCACAACACGTTTCTTTGGCAAATCCCGCAGAACCGTAAGATGACGTTCTTTCGTTGGAGTTTCGCACGTATCTCGTTATGCTGCTTCGCTTTGGCGTTGCCGCGCGACACCTGCATGGGGCAAACGCCCGGCCTCGACGCGGTCGATGCCGGCCAAGCCTGGCTAGCGCGTGCCCGTGCTGCCTTGGCGAAGCACCACTCCATTTCGGCCGTTGTTCGCGAGCGTATTCGACTTTACGAGCATGAGTTGGTCGGTTCCGGCGACTTCGCCCAGGGGCCGCCGGGCAAGAACCTACTGCACTTCGACATCAAGCTGAAAATTGGCGATTACGATTCCTATTGCCAGCAGCGCAGCGACGGCCAGTTTTACTGGCTGCAAAGGTTCGAGGAGGGACTGCCAAAAGTCGTTCGCATTGACCTGAAGCGTGTGGCGGAGGCCCGTGCCGCTCTACGTGAGAAACAAGCTCCCGGCGGCGGCGACGGCGGAGTTCCGCTCCTTGGTTTGGGCGGCGTCGCGTCATTGCTCGATCAACTCAGCTTGTGGTGCGTTTTTCCGCGTGTCACTCAGGGGCGTTTGCCCAGCAAGGGCAAGCTGCCGGTTTACGTGCTCGAAGGGGGCTGGCGCACCGAGCGTCTGCTGCGTTGGCTGCCTGACCAGGCGGAAGCAGTCGCGGAGGGCAAGCCGATCGACATCACCAAGCTGCCGCCGATGCTGCCCGATCGCGTGGTCGTTTTTTTGGGCCGCGACGATCTCTTCCCGCGGCGGGTTGAATACTTTGTGAGCCAGTCGCGTCTGGCCCGCGGCGAAAAAGAGCCGCTGGTGCAGCTTCATTTTGACGACGTGCGGTTTGACGTACCGATCGACCCACGGTATTTCCAGTTTCCCGGCGGCATGGCGCCGCCCATCGACGACACCGACGGTTATCTGATACGCCACGGTCTCGCTCCGCTGCCGGCGCCAGCGTCCCCGCCGCCGGGATAGGCTTTAAGTGCGGGCTTGCCTTGCGGGCTACCTTGCCGGTATGCTTCGCTCATCATGGCGAGCCAGGGAAGGTTAGCATCGATCGAGCACAGTCAAGCCGCGAGCGAAGCGGCCGGCGGCATCGCCATTTCCGCCGCTCTCTGGCGGACATGGCGTTGGTGCCGCCGGCACGCTCACTTGTTTGGCGCCGTCTTGTTCTTTGTGGGCATGTGCGTGCCGTTCGTCCGTAAGGTGGAACAGGGTGAATGGCAGCGTTGTTTTGTGCGCGCGGCGCAGCGCATGGAGCGTGGTGAAATCATTCACCGGCCCCACGAGCCCAATACCTACGCTTATCCGCCGGCGATGGCGATGTTCGTCATGCCGTTGGCTCAACTGCCGTTGTACTGGTCGCTCTTCGCCTGGTACATCGTCAATGTCGCCGCCATGATGACCGCCATTAGTTGCGCCTGGCGTTTGATCGGGGCCACTTCGCTGGCCGAACTCGACCGTTCGTGGTGGGCGGTGTTTTGGCTGGGCTTGTTTCTGGTCAGCCGTTTTTTGGTGGCGCCGCTGGAAAACCAGCAGTTTGATGTCGTGATCACGGCCTGCGTGTTCGCCGGTTGCCTGGCGCAGTGGCGTGGCCGCGAGGTGGCGGCGGCGTTCTGGCTGGGTATCGCCGCCGCCATGAAGTGTACGCCGCTGTTGTTCGCGCCCTACCTGGTTTGGCGCGGCAGAATTCGCGCGGCCGCGCTCATGGCGCTCATCGCCGTGTTCGTTAATCGTTTGCCGGACTACTTCTGGCCGTTGCCAAACGGCGCCTCGTATCTCGGCGATTGGATCGGCACCTGTTTGCTGAAGTTGGGCCAGTCTACACCGGGCGTTTGGGACAGCGACGTACTCTTAAACCAATCATTATCGGGTCTCGTCAACCGGCTCGCGCAGTCGGGCATTCCGCTCAGCACGGCGCAGCTTCCTTCCGTCTGGACCATGTTTTCCTCCACGGCCACCAGCGCCATTCGCTGGCTGACTTATGGATCGGGCCTGGGCTTGCTGGCGATCACCGCTTTGAGCTTCGGCCGTCCTGGGCGGGCGGCGGCCGTGCCGGCGTTGACGGGCGGCGCGCCCGCGCCCTGGGCGAGCTTAAAAACTCCGCTGGAACTGGCGGCGGTTCTCTGCCTGATGTTGCTCTTAAGCCCGATGTCGAGCAAGGCGCATTACGTGATTCTGCTTTTGCCCTGCCTGTTTGTCTCGCGCGCGGCGATCGAAAAGCGCTTGGACTGGAGGCTCTGGCTGCCGCCGCTCATCCTTTTGGGTCCGCTGACCGCCAAAGGCATCACCGGCAAACCATTGGGCGACTTGATGCTCGCCTGGGGCTTTCCCACCTTGTTCGCCGCCGTTTTGCTCGCCGCGCTCTGGACGCTTAATCGCCGCCGCGAGGTCACCTGATGTCGGGCGGGCGCGGTCCCTCGGCGGGCGTGAGCCCGAAAAGAAAGTGCATCAAATCGCGCGTGCCGAGCGTGCGCGTGCTGGTGAAAAGCTCACCGGCGTCGTAGCCCGCGGCCTGCCCCTGCTGCAAGGCAAACGCGCGCACACGTTCCAAAACATGCGCTTTCGCCGGCGGAAATTGCGTTTCATAACAGCGGATGGCGGCCAACTTGGTTTCCAAGGTTTGACCAATATCCACCACCAGGTGGCCCGGTCCCGCCGGCAGGCCCAAGGCCGCGAAGGCGAGCGTGTAATAGAGATAGCCTGAAATCGTATGCACCGGCAAACCGCCAAAATGCTGGTCCCACTTGGTCAGCCGTGAATAGAACACGGCCGCGTCGGTGATTTGCATCGCTTGAAAATGGTCGGGCGAGGCCAGCGGCGTCTTTTCGCCAAAACCCAGCACCAGTTTGGGGCGATAGCGGCGGAATTCCGTGGCCAACGCCACGCGCGTCTCAAAATTGTCGAACAGCCGGCGGTTCGACAAGCCAAGTTGGATGCGCATCGCCACGCCCAATGTTTCGCCGGCGCGTCGCGCTTCGGCCAGGCGCACCTCAGGCCCCGGAGAAAGCGGCGTCGGCTCACCATCGGTCAAGTCGACGATGCCAACTCGATAGCCCTGCCGCGCCAGCATGGCCAAGGCGCCTCCGCAAGCGATTTCAACGTCATCGGGATGCGCGCCCACGGCGATGGCGTCGAGCTGTGTTTCGGTCGCGGGCATCAAGGGATCGTCGGCGTCAGGCACGGTGTTCTCGCGTTTAGGGCATTGCATCATTCGGACACAACGGTCATGGTACGAGGTGTGCATTGATGGGGCAACTGATTGGGGTTCAGGGTTCAGGGTTCAGGGTTCAGAGATGAGAGATGAGAGATGAGAGATGAGAGATGAGAGATGAGAGATGAACGGATGAGGGGGCTTCCGCTTGCGCCAATTTGCAATTTGCATTTTGCATTTTGCATTTTGCATTTTTACCCCAAACCCCAAACCCCAAACCCCAAACCCCAAACCCCAAACCCCAAACCCCCAACATGCCCAACCGCCTCGCTCACGAAACCAGCCCCTATCTTCTGCAACACGCGAACAATCCGGTCGATTGGTATCCCTGGGGACCGGAAGCCATCGAACGATCGCGCCGCGAAGACAAGCCGATTTTTCTTTCCATCGGTTATTCGGCCTGCCATTGGTGCCATGTCATGGAACACGAAAGTTTTGAAAATGAGATGATCGCGAGGCAACTGAATGAGGGCTTTGTGTGTATCAAGGTCGATCGCGAGGAGCGGCCCGATCTCGATCAAATCTATATGACCGCCGTGCAGGCGATGACCGGCCGCGGCGGCTGGCCGATGTCGGTGTTTTTGACGCCGGATCTCAAGCCGTTTTACGGCGGCACTTATTGGCCGCCGGTCGGCCGCATGGGCATGCCCGGCTTCGATCAAGTGCTCGACGCGGTGCTCAACGCTTGGCGCGAGCGACGCCCGCTGGTGGACCAACAGGCGAGCGACCTGGCGGCCGATGTCGATCGAGCCGGGCGGATGGCTCTGCCGCCCGGCGAGCTGTCGGAACTGCCGCTAGAGGCCGCAGAAGCGGCGTTGGAGCGGGTTTTTGACCATCAGCACGGGGGCTTTGGCGGCGCGCCGAAGTTTCCGCACCCGATGGATTTGCGACTGCTTTTGCGCCGTTGGCGGCGGGCGCCGCAAGCGCCGCTGTTGAACATGGTGACACTGACACTCGATCGCATGGCGGCCGGCGGGATGTACGATCAGCTTGGCGGCGGTTTTCACCGCTACAGCGTGGATGAGCGTTGGCTGACGCCCCATTTTGAAAAAATGCTTTACGATAACGCGCTGTTGTCAGCCGCTTACGTCGAAGCCTTTCAAGCCACGGGGCGGCCGGATTATGAGCGCGTCGCGCGGGAAACATTCGATTACATCCTCCGCGAGATGACTTCGCCCGAGGGAGGGTTCTACAGTACGTTGGATGCCGATAGCGAGGGCGAGGAAGGCATGTTTTATGTTTGGACGCCGGCTGAAATCGAGGCGGCGCTGGGGCCTGACCGGGCGCGAACATTTTGCCGCCTTTACGACGTGAGCGAGGAGGGAAATTTTGAGGGGCGCAACATTTTGAACCTGCCCAAGACGCTCGAGCAGGCGTCCCGCATTCTCAGCCGAGACACGGCCGAACTGGCCGCGGAATTGGCTGAAAGCCGCGCCAAGCTGCTGGCAGTGCGGAATCAACGAGTTTGGCCGGGACTCGACGACAAAGTGCTGGTCAGTTGGAATGGCTTGATGATCGACGCGCTGGCGTCCGCGGCGGCCGCGCTGGGTGAAGAGAGATACCTGCGCGCGGCTCGGGCGGCGGCTGACTTTATCCTTGACAAAATGCGGCGTGAAGACGGCCGCTTGTCGCACTCGTGGCGTGCGGGCCAAGCCAAGCTTGACGCCTACCTCGACGATTACGCCTGCCTGGCCAACGCGCTGGTCTCGCTCTACGAAGCCGGTTTCGAGGAACGCTGGATCGATGCCGCGGCGCAGTTGGCTGATATCTTATTGGCCGATTTTGAAGATCACGAAGCCGGCGGTTTTTTCTATACCGCCACCGGGCACGAGCAACTCATCTCACGGCC
>DASVGM010000658.1:0-4704 GCA_036379555.1 Pirellulales bacterium
TCTCGTTGGCCGCTCGCGGTCATTGAGGCGCCTTGCTCCACCGGCGCTGCCCTTCCGGCGCGGGGCCGTGGCCGCTGGAGGTCTCGCATCGCACCACCACGCCTTAACACCGCACCGCGAGATCGTCCAGCCAGCATTCAATCCAGACGGCCTGGTTGGCGTTGCGATCGATGTGGCCCAGCGCTTCCAGGCAGCGCTCCGCACAGGCGGCGGCGCCCTCGTCGCCGGCGCGCCAAGCGGCCGCCGCCCGTTCAACCTGCGTCGCCAATTCGCGATCGGCCGACGGCGCGACGCCGTTCAACCGCCGTACCAGTTGCCGGTAAAAGTCCGCCGCGAAGCCCACAAGCTGTCGGGCACGCGCCCGACGCAGCGGCGCCTCTTTACCTGCCTCTTCGACAAACGCCAACACCGCCTTCGCCAGACGCACGCCATCCAGCCGCGGCTCGGCCAGCCCGCGCAACAGTTCAGCGCGAAACTTCCACAAGTCGGCATCGGTCAACTCACGCGCCTTGGCCAGGCTCCCGTCGCTATAGGCCGCCAGGCGCGCGGCTTCCTCGGCCGCCAGGCCCTCGGCGGCCAACAGCGCGGCAACCGCCTGCTCGTCGAGCGGGCGAAAGCGAATCACCTGCGAGCGCGAGCGAATCGTGGGCAACTGCCGATCGGCGCTCGTGCCCACCAGAATAATCACGCTGCGTGGCGGCGGCTCTTCGAGCGTCTTCAGCAGGCAGTTGGCCCCTTCTTCATTCAGGTGATCGGCGTCGTCGATAATCGCCACCCGCCGTCCGCCCATGAAGGGCTTGAGCGAAATGTCATGGCACAAACCCTCGTGCATGCGGCGTTCGCCCGACCCAATCAGAAGTTGCACGGGTATTTCGCTTTTTTCCGCCGGCTTGGCCACCACGATCAAGTCAGGGTGAGTGCCGGCCGCCACTTGCACGCAGCTTGCGCATCGTCCGCAAGGTTCGAGCCGCTCCGGCGGTTGCGTCAGGCACAGCAGTGCTTGCGCGAATTTTTGGGCGAACGCACGCTTGCCGACGCCTTGCGGCCCGACAAACAAATAGGTGCTCGCCAGCCGGCCGCGCGCCAAGCTGCGGCGAAACTGCTCCACCACGTCGTCATGTCCTTCAATGCCTTGCCACATGGCAGTCAGGATAAAGGCCGGCGGGCTTGGCGTCGAGTGGGGCTACCGCTGCCGCGCCAGGAACCAACCGTTCTCGACTTTTTGCCAGCCAAGATGCTCGTAGTATTCCCGCGCGATCTGCGACGCGCGCAGCACAAATTGCACGTCGGGTTTGCCGCTCATGGCCAAATCGAGCAGCTTTTTGCCCACGCCTTGTCGCTGCACGTCGGGCAACACGGCCAGATCGCAGATATAACCGTCAAAGGCGCCGTCCGTCCAGCCGCGTAAAACGCCCACCAGCCGACGGCCGTCCCACGCCGTCACCACAATGTTTGAGGCCGCGTACATGCGGCCGATCCGCTCGGTATCGTCCACCGGACGATTCAACGGCGCGGCCGCGAACACTTGCGCGATCGCGGCCGCGTCCGGGCGAACGTCAGTGCGGTACTCGATCATCGTTGGCGCGAGTCCGTGCGGTTTTTCCCAGCAGGCTGGCGGCCAACTTTCGATGTGTCATTGCCGTTGCCCGCGCCGGCCTCGGCCGCGTCTTTGAAATCGCCGGCCACAACCACCACCAGACGCTTGGGATCGATGTGTTTTTTCAGTGCCTGCTGAACGCGCTGGGGAGTGAGTTTTTCAACGCTCGCCTCCAATCGCGAATAATACTCCATCGTGCGGCCCACGTAGGCGGTGTCAGCCAGATCCGAGGCAAGCTGAAAGTCGTTGGTGCGGTCGATATGCTGCTCTTCGATCCAGCCCTTGACGGCTTCCGCAAGCTCTTTTTCGGCCACGCCGTCGGCCAGCAAACGGTCAAGCTCTTCGCGAATGGCCGCTACCACCTTGTGGACGTTCTGCGGATTGTAAATGGCCATCAGCGTGACGCTGGCCCGTTCGTCGAGCGAATCGGCGCCAAAATGCGAACGCACGCCATAGGACAAGCCTTCTTTCTGCCGCACGCGATCGCCCAATCGCGAAGCCAGCGTGCTGCCGCCCAGGATAAAATCGCCGATGACCATCGCGGCGTAATCGGGATCGGAATCTTTCATCGGCATGGCCAGGCCGGCCATGTAAAAGGCGTTGGCCTTGTCGGGCGTGTCAATTTGCTGCTTACCGCCCGCCACGTCGGAAAAATAGATTTTCGGCAAGTGTTCATAAGACCGTTCCGCTTTCCAGCCGTCAAAGATTTGGCTGAGCAGACCCTCGGTTTCAGCGGCGTCAAAATCGCCAACCACGGCGATCTCGCCGGCCGTGTTGCCCAGGTATTCGTCGCGCAGCTTCAGCAGTTGATCGCGTGCGATCGCCTTCGTACGCGCCAAGTCTTCCTCAATGGTCGGAATGTAGCGCACGTCACTTTTGGGATACGGCGAGACGGTTCGCCGCACGCGCGTGACGGCTAGGTACTGCGGATCGGTCAACTGCTGCTCGCCGGCCGCCAGCGATTCCCGCCGCAGAATCTCAAATTCGTCCTCCGGCAGCGACGGCTCGCGCAAAATCTGTTTGAGCAACTTCAAAACGGCCGGCAAGTTCTCGCGCTTCGTTTCCACGACGAACGTCGCCTTGCCCGCCTCGCCGCTGGCGCGCAACGTGGCGAAGTTCTTGTCGAGTTGATCCTGAATCTCCTGCCGCGAAAGCTGCCGCGTACCGCGCGTCATCAAGTCGGGCAACATCTCGCAGGCCGTGACCAGCCCCTTGAGATTGTTCAAGTCGCCGTAGCGCAAGGTCAGTCGGAATTGAACGGTCTGTCCGCGCGTCTTCTTGGGCAGCGACACCAGCTTGATGCCGCCGGCCAGGTTTTTGCGCGTGGCGTGTTTTTCAATGTTTTCGGGCGAAACGTCAAACGCCTCGCCGGCGGCCACGGCCTCGCGGCCCTTGAAATCGGCGAAGATTTTGGCCAGGTCGGGCGTTTCAGGAATCGGCGTCTTTTCCGCCCTTTCGGAAGGAATGAAGAGGCCCACCGTGCGGTTGTTGCGTTTGAGATACTCCGCCGCGACGCGCTTGACGTCGTCCGCGGTCACCTGCTCCAGGCGGTCGCGATGCAGAAACCAGAGCCGCCAGTCGCCTTGCGATGCCCAGTCGCTCAACTTGACCGCCAACCGGCTGGTGTCCGACTCAATGCGGACGCGATCCTTCAAAAGTTGCTGCCGCGCGCGATCGACTTCGGCCTGCGTCACGCCTTCACGTCCGACGGCCTCGGTCGTTTCTAACAAAACCTCGCGTACCTGCTCCAAGGGGTCGTCGCGGCGGACTTCGGCCATCACCTCAAGCAACCCCGGATCGTGCCCCGGAAAAATATACGCCAGCACGCTGGAAGCCTTCTTGGTCTCGACGAGCGCCTTGTACAGTCGCGATGATGATCCGTAGCCAAGAATGTTGCTGAGCACGTCCAGCGCGGCGATATCCGGATGTCCGCCGGCGGGAATATGGTAAGCCACATCGACCAAGGCGACATCGCCCACGCGGCGCAGCGTGACGGTTCGCTCGCCGTCTTGCGGCGGTTCTTCGGTATAGGTCTGGTCGAGCTTTCGTTTCGGCTTGGGAATCTCGCCGAAGTATTTGCCAATGAATTCCAGCGCCTTCTCTTCGCTGAAGTTGCCGGCCACGATCAGCATGGCGTTGTCGGGCTGATAATACTTGCGATAAAACGCCTGCAGGTTCTTGATGGGCACACGCTCGATGTCGCTGCGATTGCCGATCGTCGACTTGCCGTAGTTGTGCCATTCATAGGCCACCGCGGTGACGCGCTGGCTGAGAATGTTCTGCGGAGAGTTTTCGCCGCGTTCAAACTCGTTGCGTACCACAGTCATTTCCGAGAGCAAATCTTCTTGCTTGACGTAACTGTGTACAAGGCGATCGGCTTCCAAGCGAATGGCAAACTCAAGGTTGTCGTCGTTGGCCGCCAGGCTCTCGAAATAGTTGGTGCGGTCGTTCCAGGTGGTGCCGTTGAAATCGGCGCCGCGATCTTTCAGCGCCTTGGGAATCTTGGGGTTGTCGGGCGTGCCTTTGAACAGCATGTGTTCCAGCAGGTGGGCCATGCCGGTTTCTCCGTAACCTTCATGCCGCGAGCCGACGAAAACGGTCAGATTGACCGTCACCTTGGGTTTGGACAAATCGGGATAGAGCAGCACGCGCAGCCCGTTTTCGAGCCGATATTCGGTGATGCCTTCCACACTGACGACTTTTTCGGCCTCGTCCGCGGCAACGACCGCGCCGTGGGCCAAGAAAAGTGCCAGCCAGATCCCACACATGCACAACCGAGTATTCATGAACATCCTCATCAGAACAGGTTTTCAGCCGAACGGCTGATTATAACCAACCTGGCAAAACTGGCCAGTGCGAGCACGGGCGGGGCAAAGTGCGCGGGATTCGAGGTCGGAGCCAGACCTGGCGCCTTATCCAGATTAAATCTTAGGGTTCGACGCGACTGGAGGATGGGCCTGGCCTGCGCAAACGAGGTGTTACGCGCCCCGAACCAGTGATGCCAGTTTTATTCCGCCCCGATCCGGGTTTACCCCGGTCGAGCGATGATTGACCGCCAGAACGCTTTATCGCGGCAACCTCCTGCGCCTCCTCTTTTTCGCACCAGC
>DASVGM010000659.1:0-5456 GCA_036379555.1 Pirellulales bacterium
AATCTTAAAAGGCAGATCCCGAAACCGATGCGGCAGGCTGTCGACGGCCTCGACGATCTGCCGCTCAAGCTCGTTCGTCGCGACGCGGACGAGGTGATCGCCGGAGTCATTCTCGATCACACTCCGGTACGGCAGGGATTGGCGCCGCACCTGATCGAAGGTGCGGCCCTGGCTTGAGGTGAGCACGACGTCGTGTGGCCGGCCGCTTTTTTCGGCCAGCAGAATAACATTCTCTTGAAGAACTTCGTCCTCGCGAAATGCGGCGGCGCGCGACTCGAAGAGGTGAATCTGCCGTGCCGTAACTCGATCGAAGAACCATTTTCGGAATCGCTTAAAATACGGGCCGTTGAAATAACTGCGTGGGGTAATGGCCACCAGCTCCGCCCCATCGGTGAGCAGTTCCGCGGCCACCGCCATGAACAAGGCATAAATGTTCGGTTGGCCGTGAACGACGTGCTCCATCGCCCGGACGATCTGGGAATCTTTCCGCAGCTTGAAGTACGGCGGATTCATGATGACCAAATCGAACAATTCGGTCGGCTCCGGACGGAAGAGAGACGGCTGAGCGTTTTCCAACACGAAGTCGTCGGTTCGGATGACGAAATCCATTTGGTGGCCGCTGTCGCGCAGCGCCCGCCGGCAAGTTTCCATCGTTCCGCGCAGTCGCGGCTCAAGCTGCCGATCGTTCTCCCACAACTCGAAATAGAGCGTGCGCGGCGTTTCTTGCCGCAAAATCCTTTGACAAAGGGCGGCCGAAAGCGTGCCGACGCCGGCCCCGGGATCAAGGATGCGGGCCGCGCCGGATGGGATCCGCGTGAACATGGCGGCCATGAAATCGGCGATGGCTGGGGAAGTCCCGAAATGCCCGCGTTCCTTCCTGGCGCGCGGCAGCGTCGTGGCATCGAACTGCCATTGTTGCTCGGCGGCGACATTTGTCAGGCTAGCGACCATCTGCGCTTGAACGGCTGCCGCCGCGAGTTTTGGTTGAGTGAACGCTTATTTCAGCAATTATCGTAACGTCATTGCGCGTCGTCCAGACGGCGTCGTCCAGACGGCGTCGTCCAGACGGCGCCGTTCAGAAAAAGCTAAAAAGGGGCAATCAAAGACACCCATCCTTTACCGACGCCAGCGTGTTGCGTATCTTTTACCGCCCACAATCGACCACCGCCGCAAGTTCGCGCAACGCGGCCAAGGAATGGCGCCGCAATGTTTCTTCGTCCAAATCCGAATTGCCCCGCAACGCCGGATCGGCGCAAAATGCGTCAACATCGCCGAACAATTGATCGAGCACGGCAAATGCCGTTGCTGGCAAGCGCGCCGGTTCGTTCTTGAACATCTTCAGGTACGCCGACTCAAATGTCGGCGCGTCAATGGCGCCAGAAGCGAACCTCTCGATTAACTCGATGTATTTTGAAACGGCGGCTTCCATAATAGAATTATCCACCTCCGAGCTTGCCCTCCCTCAATACATATTCTAATTGTTGCGTGCTTAACCGCCAACCGCTGACGAAATTGGCCATCTTATCTGTAATTACCGCCAACGCCGTGCCGGAGTCAACGTGCAAAAAAACCTCTTGCCCACGATACCACCCTTGGATGTGGACAGTATCGCCGTTTGCAACATGCTTTCGCAGCGCGGCATCAAATGCCTCCAGGTTCGCTTGGGTGGCGGTGCCGATCACGCCAAAGTCGCCGGCATGTTTGAATTTCTTTTCAAGCTGTTGCGTTGTAATGTTCATTCAGCAGTTGCCCCACACCATTGGACACCGCCCCGTTTCCGACCAGCTTATCGCTACGCGCCTCCCATTGCCAGGTGCGCCGTTCCGTTGAAATCGTTGCCAGCGCGTTCGCTCAAGCCCGTTCCTTCCATTGGGCCGCTTAATCGCGAGGAGCCGCGCCAGCGCGAAGCTTCTGGATGCGATTGCCATGATCTGTGCTGCTAGCGCGGGGAAGCGACGAAAGCCCCCCGTTCTTTTACGGACTTCGGGGCATTATCCATATCGCGCATGCGATCCGTTTTAACGTCAAAAGGACGCTGTCTCATCCGTCTCCCCCCGGCGTTACACAAAAATCTTTGCCACCCCCCCTGTAACCGCCGGTCATCGCTGAGCCACCCACCGTTCAATTTTATCCATAAGGGGGGTGTAACCAACGTGCCGTGATGCGCCACCGGCGGCCGCGATTGCCTGGGGTTCACAAGCATGAAAATGGTCTAAAAATGTCGTAAGCTATTGACACCACACAGGTTAGGCCAAAAAAACACGTCTGCGCACCGGTGCGCACAAAATACACGCCAAGCCAGTCGCGCGCCAGAATGCGGGGAGTGTCACAACCTGTCACTCCAAGGAGAAAACCATGGACGATTTTATGGAAGACCCCTCGCCGCGCGAAGAACTGGAACAGTCCATTCTGGCGACCATGCTGCGACAACAAGATCGCCTGCGCGGCGTCATCGAGTTGATCGACCCGAAACAATTTGAAGAGCCGATGCATCAGACCATCGCTCAGGCGCTGGTCGAAATCTATCGCCTGCGCGGCTGCATCGAAAAACATGAGTTTCAGCGCCGCTTGGGCGAACAGGAAGCGCATCTGGCCGGCTGGCTCATGGTGCATGGCGACGTGCTGCCGCCCGATGCCGATCTACCGGCGCTGCTGGGCAGCGAAGAAGTATGCGGCTCGCCGGGCAAGCTCTCCGTACCGCTGGATCGCTATCGAGCGCAAGAGTGCCAGTGGTTGTGGCCCGGCCGCGTGCCATTGGCGCAGCTTACCGTGCTTGGCGGTGAAGCCGGTTGTGGCAAAAGCCTGGTGGCATGCGATCTGATCGCCCGCGCGACCAGCGGCCGCACCTGGCCCGATGGCGTTGGCAATAGCCCCGTGTCGGCGCTCGTCGTGGCTTCGCCCGAAGAAGTGGAGAGCACCATCCGTCCGCGGTTGGACTCCGCGCGTGCCGCGATTGGCCGGGTGCATATTTTTCCGCTGGCCGCGGAAGGCGCGCCGCCGGCCGGCGGCAAGGAGTGCGGCGATCTGTTGGAAAAACTCGCCGTCTTGGAACGGGCCATCACCGAAATCAACGACTGCCGGCTGGTGGTGATCGATCCGTTTCAACTTTCCGGGGGCAGGGCGACGGCGGCCGGGCGCGATGGTCCGGCGCGGCTGAGGTCGCTGGCCCGGCTGGCGCGGCGGCGAAACGTGGCGGTGGTCGCGCTGGTGACACTCGCCGCGCGGCGCGAGGGCGAAGCGTCGCTGTTGGCGGCGGCCGGTCAGGCGGCGGCGGTGTGGCAGGTGGCGAGGCATTCGCACCGCCAGGAATTGCGGTTGCTGTTGCCGGTGAAAAACGCGCGCGGGCCCGATCGGACTGGGCTGTCGTTCAACGTCGAGGCGGTGCTGGGCGACGAACGCCTGCAGTGGCAAGACAAGGTGGGCGACGGCGGACGCGGCGATCGCATCAGCGACGCCGCGCGCTGGCTGCGTCAGGCCCTGGGCGATGGTCCCATGAAGGCCGGCGAGTTGTTATCGTTGGGCGAAGAAAACGGCTATACTTCACGCATGTTGCACCATGCCAAGTTCGCGGCGGGCGTGGCCGTTTTTCGCGAAGGGTTCGGCCGCGGCGCCGCCTGGAATTGGATTTTGTTGAGCGCGCACGAGTCGGAACCCCTCAAAAACGCATAGATGACACATAGATGACACATAGATGACATGCAAAAACGCATAGATGACACATAGATGACACGAAAACCGCATAGATGACATGTTTTTCGACGAGCTTTCCGGCGTCAGTCGGTAAGTTCAAACGGCGGTAGCTCGTTGGGCTTGGCTCCAATGGTCGCGTGCAGTTGGATGTTGTTCAGATCGGAATAGCGCCCGTTGAGTTTGTCGGCGGCGCGCAGCGGATTGCCGCCGCGCTGGCCGAGCACCGGTTTCCATTCGATGGAGACGTCGTACTCGCCCGGCGGCGCGCCTTTGCCCCAAGGACCGGTGACCAGTTCAAACGAGCCGTCGTCGCGCACCACTCCCATCACCATCTGTTCGTCCGGCGCGCCGGCCCCGCGCCGATGAAAAAACACCGCCGCCCCCGCCGCCGGCGCTCCCTTGTAAAACGCCTTGCCCGCAACGGGATAAAGGTTGTGTTCGTTCTTGCCGCATCCGGCGCTGGCGAACAACAGCGTCCAGACCATTGCGGCCGGTATAAAAAGTTTGTTCAAAATGTCGCCTATGGATCGCCTTGTGGCGAGTTAAGGATTGTTTTTGTTTTCAAACCGCACTAATACTCGAACGAGGTCACCGCTTCGCCGCCGGCGCGGCTGAGCAGCATTTGCGCCAGCGACATGCTGAGGCCGCTGCGCACCCAGCGGACGGAACCGTCGCCAAACAACACGTTCGTGCCGTTGGGGTGAAAGCCAAAGATTTCGCTGTCGTTGCTGCACCCAACGGCGCACGACCACGGCGCCTCCGGAATGCCCAGAAAGCCGCCGCCGGCGGCGATGCCCGCGCCACTCGGATCGGAGCCGTTGGTGGCGTTGTAATTCAAGGGGTCGGCCCAGGCGCCGCCCCCCTGAGGCGCCGGACCAATCGCGCCGCCCTGATAGCTGCCAACGATTGGCTGATAGCCGCCGATATAAGGTTGCTTCGCGGCGCCCACGAAACCAAACCAGCCGGGACGGCCGGCGTCTTCCACGATCATGAAGGTATTGGAAGCGCCATCGGTGACGTCGGTTATCCGAACCGGGCCATCGGGCGGTTGAGCGATGATCGACGCGCCGGCGTTAATGGTGATGCCGGGCATCGCCGCCATCATGCCCGCGTCAGGGCAATAATCGGTGCGGCCAAAGATCAGGCCCGGCGGTGGGGAAATGGTAATGCCGAAGTTATGGAAGCTATTGGCAAGCTCGGCGGAATAGTCGACGGTCGGCAATCCGGGGGCGGACGGGCAGAGAAAGATCGGTATGGGCGTGGCATAAGCCGGATTGGCGGGCGGCATGTTCATGCCGCTCAGGGCCGCCCGTGTGAGGTCGATTCCAAATCGCCCGCTGCCACCCTGCGTGATGGTCGCCTGCTCCATGAACGGCAGAATTAGGGCAAACGCGCCCGCGCCGTACTCGCCCGTGCCCGGCAGAGCGGTGGGGTCGGGCGGCGACAGTTGAATGTAGGCCTGGGGAAATGCGTTTTTCGCGTCGTGAAAGTGATGCAAACCAATCCCGATTTGCTTCAGGTTGTTGTTGCAACTCGCGCGGTTCGCGCTTTCCCGCGCGGCCTGCACGGCGGGCAACAGCATTCCCACCAGCAGGCCGATGATCGCGATGACCACCAGCAGCTCAACTAAAGTGAACGCCGGACGACCGAAACTGCGGACTTGAATGGGACACCTCCGTACTTGGCATGGCAAATAATGCCTGGCGGTGGCGCGTCGTTTTTGAACGACAAAAATATTTTTTGACGCGCCAAAATCAAGCATGGCG
>DASVGM010000660.1:0-5128 GCA_036379555.1 Pirellulales bacterium
GCGTCGCGGTACGGAGTGGCAGGCGCTCGACCTGGACGAGCTTGCCCTGCGTGTCGCGACGGTGCGGCAGGAACGATCGCGGCCGGTGCTCACGAACTTGCGGACCTGGCTGGACGTGGAATGGCCGCAACTGTTGCCCAAGAACCCGTTGCGATTGGCGATGGACTACACGCTTCGCCACTGGGATGCTCTCGCTCGCTATACGGAGAATGGTTGCCTTTCGATCGACACCAACGCGGTGGATCGCGAGATGCGGTCGATCGCGATCGGGCGCAAGAACTGGTTGTTCTGCGGCAGCGATCGAGGCGGCCGGGCGGCGGCGGTTCACTTCAGCCTGATCGCCACTTGCCGCCGCCACGATCTCGACCCCTTCGTCTATCTGCGTAGCGTTCTTACGGAGTTGACGAAGCTCGGCGGGACCGCCACGCCAGAGCAGCTTCGTGCTTTATTGCCCGACCGGCACCGGCCAAGCTAAGTCGTCCGCACGCTCTACCAGCCCCCCCACCGAGCAGCTTTGCCCACCCTGTGCCGCACCGGACGCTTACTTTTCGATGGCGATTGACAGTGCGTCGGCGGTGGGTATATTAAAAACCAGAGTCGATGTATCGTCCGTCGGCATACCTTTGCGCCTTCCTATGACCCCAGGCCCAGAGACACGCACATGAATTCGCGATCTGCAGCAAGCGTTGATCTCCTGCGATCGTCCGCCGATTCCGGTTCGTTCCTCTCGTCGCGGCACCCTGACTCCTCTCGGCTGTCCCGCGCGGCGAGGTTCGTCGTCGCCGCAATTCTGATAGCCTCATCAACGGCGAAGGCTTATTCGCTACTCGCGCCGTTTCGCGCGCCGGATTTGGCCGATCTTGCGCTGATTCAATTCGAGGCTGTGCTAGCGGTCTTGATGATTTTCGGCTTGGCGACTCGCTTGACGCGGCTCGGGGGAATGGCATTTTTTGCCTGCGCGGCGGCTTATTCGGCGACGAAGGTTTGGAACGGCGACGGTTCGTGCGGCTGTTTTGGGGCGCTTCCCGTACGGCCTGAGTTGGCCCTCGCGGTCGATTGGGCCGCCATTGCGCTGCTAACCCTCACTCGCGCGCACGACGTAATTACCCCAGCGTCAACCGGCACGGCACGACGCATCGCGGCCGCCCTCGCGGGGATCGCGGCTTTGGCGGCTCCGCCGGCGCTGGCATTCGCGACGAGACCGGCCATGCTCGCGCCAAATGGCGCCATTCTAGGCGGCGGGCGAGCGGTGGCGGCGGTGCCGTCAGATTGGCTCGGCCGGCCCCTACCACTGCTGCCGTTCATTGACATCGCCGAACAGCTCGATAACGGCGACTGGGAAGTGATTCTCCACCGGCGCGGCTGCGAAAACTGCGAGCGCGCTATCGCACGGGCCACACAAGTGCGCATGGCCGGGCCCGCCGGTGGACCCCGACTGGCGCTGATTGAATTGCCGCCCTACGCCGACGGAGGCGGCTCTTCGTCAGCGCAGTTGGCCGTCGCTTCGCGAGGTAAACTATCGAGCGACCGCGTGTGGGCGATCGAAACTCCGCTCGAGCTTGGGCTGCGGAAAGGCATCGTGACCAACGTCGTCGGCGCCTCGAGCGTCCGCGCGCCGAGCAGGCAACCGCTAGGCGGGCGCACGCCTACGCCGATTCAGTCGACCGACTGCGGGCCAGCGTGCCTTTACGTCGTTTGCGCAAAGCTGGGAAAGCCGGAGGCGCTCGACGCGCTGCGGTCGATGTGCGCAACCGACGCCACCGGAACCACGATGCTAGCGCTCAAACAAGCCGCGTTGCGGCTCGGCTACGACGCGCGCGCCTTCAACGGTGATTTTGACATTTTGCGGTGCGCCCTCGAGCCGGCCGGCATCGCCGTCATCTTGCATGTTCGCGGCAGCCACTTCGTGGTCGCCACATTGACACGCGACGGCGAGCGTGGAGCGGTGCTAGTCACGGACCCCGCGGCCGGAGTATTCCAGGGCGACGAGCCGTTTTTGCGCGACGATCTCCGATGGACCGGTGATATGCTCGTAATAAGAAAATCGGAGGACGCAGGATGACCGTGCGAACCCATGGCGTCGGCGCCGCGGCTCTGGCTCTGGCGGTGGCACTCGACCTGGCATACTATACGACCGCCCGCCCCGTGCAGAGCGGCACCACCGCGCCCGCGCCAGTTTTGGGCCAACATTCGATGGCGGCCGAGGCGCTCGTCTTTCAGCCGGGAGAGCTTGAACTCGGCAGAATCCCGTTGGGCGAGTCACGCGCTTTTGAAGCGACGGTGAGGAACTCGAGCCACGAGGTGGTGCGGATCGAAGGCATCGTGCCGGGATGTTCGTGTACGGATGTTCGCTGTTCTGATTGGGTTCTGGCGCCTGGCGCGTCGGCGACGGTTGCCGGTGAGCTCCGCAAGAAAACGCACGCGCGTCCCTTCCGCCATCCGATCTTTTTTTCAATCAGGGACGGCGGAAGCGCCGCGCTTTTTGTCTCTGGAGATGCCGCCGCCCACATCACCGCGACTCCCGCGTCGCCCAGTTTGCACCCCAACTTCGTGGCATCGCGCGCTGGCACGGCGACGATAACCATCGAGAACACGAGCGAGGTGGGCATCGATCTTCTTCCGCCCGCTCAGCTTCCAAACGGGGTGGAGGCATCGCTGTCGGAAGCACATCTGCCCCCGGGAGGCCATTGCGTTGCAACTGTGCGGGCACTGCCGCATGTGTTGGTGGCCTCAGACACGGTCTTGTCGTTTCCTTGCACCCATCCGGCGCAGACCAGCATTGAGATTTCTTTGGGCATCCGTCCGGCCCACAAGGTGAGCGTGGCGCCGGAGGTGCTGGCGTTCGGGGTGATTTCGCCCGAAGCGTTACGGCGCGCCTCGCCCGTGGCGGTGACGCTTGAGGGCGCAATCCTGGCCGATTGTGTCCTGAGCGGGCACAAGGCGCCGCCCTATCTTTCGCTGACCCGTAGCGTACCGGGCGGCGAAATCCTGCGGCTGGAGTTCAGCGTCGACGGCGAGAAAACCATCAGCGACCTGGCGGGGGAGATCAAACTTGACTTCAAGCACGAGCCCTCGCGGGGCGCGTTTAGCATACGGATTCCGACCTGCGGCTTCATCGATTCCCGTGGGCCGTGAGTTGGTTGTTATTTGGTAATGTCTTTGTTCCAGAAAGAAGGAGTGAATGCCATGTTCAAGTTCGTAGTAGGTTTTGCCGGTCTGGCGATGGTGGTGGTTATTTCGTCGGGCGCCGCCGACAAGGCTCCGCCGCGCGGCCGCGCGACGCCTCTGGCGGACGCGCAGCTTGCGCTCATCCGCGGGGCCGACCCGGTGGAGTATTGCAATCCGATGGATGGTTGCAACGCCGAATCCGTCGTTTGCAATGAGATCACGACCTGTGAAAACGCCGGCCAAAACTGCGGCACCTCGACCTATTACAATTCGCCGGAGCTCTGCAGTGGCTCCTTCGGCGGCGAGCCGTGCCCGCCTGGATTCGGCAACATGTGCATTGTATGCAGCATGACGTGGCAATGCATATGCATGCCGATGGGCGACGGTTTTGTGTGCAAGGACGACGAGAGCGGGGCCGTAACTTCAAACTGCCAACAGGTGCTGACGTCGGTTAATTGCAGTGTTCAGATCTGCTCGAATTGCAACTAGATTCGAACGATGCCGATTTTCGGTAGGGAACGCACTCCACGGCGTTCCGCGAACTCGGATCGCCCTACAAGGCAGACGCTGTTGAACGCCAAGGAGAGCGTTCCCGTCCGATGGGCGGCGTCGCGCGAACGACGCTGCCGAATCCAAAGCGACATGAGCCGGCTCAACGTCGAGGTTCCGCAATGGCCGCGTCGCTCGTCTACATGTGTTTGTGGCCTAATAGTTGGTTGTTGTCGTACTAATAATCATGAGTAATAATTATCATGAACGCGACCTTTCGTCGTAAATCGTGGCTCGGCTCGCTGTCGGCGATTTGGCTCTTGGCAACCGCGCGTCCGGAATTTCTGCCGGCCGCCGAAACTGCGGGTGCGCACGCCTTGGAATTGGTGCGCCAAGCGCGATTGGCGACGGCGATGAACCTGCGAACGGCGCATGGAGTCGGCACTTTCCGTACCTTAAATCCTCGGGGAGAGGCGATCGGCGATGTCGACTTCGAGATGTGGATGGCGGGCGACAAATACAAGCTTGATTTGCGCTACAAGAGATCGGTGCGGGAAGAAACGCATTGTCCGCGCCGTTTCGCGGTGTCCGATGGCAACGCGATTTTCATCACGAGGTATAGCGACAGACTTATCCCGTCGGGCTGCGAAACCGACGTCTTTAATGAAAGCCTCGCCGCGCTCGACAACGGCGTCTTTGGCTCTTTTCGCATCCATATCGCTCGATTGCAGACAACATTCGCCAGTTATGCGACGGTGCCAGGCAAATGGGAGCCGCGCGCCGAAATGTTGCCCGACGGCCGTGTTATCGCGACTTGCGATGTGACGAAGCATTATCGTTGCATTATGGAGGCGTCTCCGGAGGTGGCCTACCATGTGACAAAAATGACCGACAGTCCGCAGTTTGCGACGTTCTCGGCCGATTGGAAGCAACAGCGGGACGTTTGGTATCTTGCGGGTATGACGGTCGAATACCATCAGCGCGCGGAGAAGATCAAGCGTTGCGAGCTGCATTTCACGGAGTTCGAGGTGAACCCTGAGATGCCGCCGGAGACGTTCACACTGGCGTCGCTCGATCCTTGCGAAGGCTCGCGGATCGTCGATCGCCGGCCGAAAGGCCCGCCCATGATTTATCGCTTCAACCATCGCGACGCCGACATCCAAAAGGGGCTCGACGGCATGGTCGCGCAATTGGAATCGCTGCCGCCGCGCTATCCGGGTCCAGGGAAGCCGGGCTTGGCGGTTCGCTGGCAAATTGCCCTGATCGCGGCCAACGCCGTGCTCTTGGGACTTTTCGTTTGGAGTCAGTACCGCGCGCGTCGCGGCGGCCCGTCGGAGCCGGCGCGGTAGTGACGAGGCGGGACTCATTCGGCCCGCCCGAAAAAAACCAACGGCGGTCGTTGAGTTCGGTCAATGGTTTTTCAGGAACGACGATTGGGATTGAAAAATGTTTGGCGAGCGGCCCTATTTAC
>DASVGM010000661.1:0-6762 GCA_036379555.1 Pirellulales bacterium
GTCGGCCGCGCCGGGACAACCAGTGCGAGGCAAGGGCCAAATCGGCCGATCCAAAACGCAACGAGATAAAAAGAAGGTCGCTCCGCGACAACGGAAAGCGGCGATAAATCGCACGCACTCCATGACGCCCAACATCCCCAGGAGCAGCTGCTTACTTCTGAATTACAACAGAGAAGCTTGGACACGGCACTAAGGCTCGCGGTCTTTGATCTTCCAGGCGATCGCCAAGGCCGCCAGCATCGCCACCGTCACGAAGAGAGTCGTCGCCCAGATGCTCATCGGCTTACACTCACCTGTTATGGCTGAAAGTCGGGATTGGGCGTTGGGTCTTGCGCGCCAACCTCCGCGCGCCAGGCCGCTAAGCGGCGGCGCAGGCCGGCGGCACGCTCGGGCTGTGTCGCGGCCAGGTCATGCGCCTCGCCAACGTCGGTGCGTAAATTGTAAAGCTCGACGTGTTGATCTTCGTAGAATTCCACCAGGCGGTAATCGCCCGCACGAATGGCGCTGTACGGCGTGGCGCCGCCGGGATGGTAGTGTGGATAGTGCCAAAAGATGGCCTCGCGGCCGAGCGCGGCGTGAGCATCTTTCAAGAGCGGCGCCAGGCTGACGCCATCAAGCGCATGGCCATCGTCCGGGGCGACTGCCAGGCCGGCCATTTCCAAGAAGGTGGGAAAATAGTCGATGCCGATCACAGGCTCGCCACACGCGCTGCCCGGCGTCGTGACGCCCGGCCAATGAATCATGAGCGGCACGCGCACGCCCCCCTCATACGCCGATCCCTTGCCGGCGCGCAAGGGCGCGTTCGACGTGACGCGCCGCTTTTCTCCGCCGATCAAGCCGCCGTTGTCGGAGGTGAAACAAACCACCGTGTGATCGGCCAGATTCAATTCGTCGAGCTTGGCCAGCAAGCGGCCGACGCTTTCATCGAGACTGTGAATCATGGCCGCGTAGGTGGCGTTCGTTTGGCGCATGCCCGGCGTTATTTTTTGCCGGTAACGCTCGATCAAGGGCGGCTTGGCCTGCAAGGGGGTGTGGACGCAATAACGCGGCATGTAGAGCAGGAACGGTCGATCGCGGTGCTCTTCCATAAAGCGGCAGGCTTCGTCGGTTTCGCGATCGGTCAGGTATTCACCGGGCGGGCCATCGGCCAGCGTGGGAATCTTGTATGGCGAAAAATAGCTTGGCGGCTGCCCGGCGCCAAAGCCGGCGATGTTCAAGTCAAAACCATGTTGGGTCGCATAGTGCTCAGGTCCGTCGCCCAGATGCCATTTGCCAATGGCCGCCGAGACGTAACCGGCTTTCTTCAGCGCGGCGGCCAACGTCACCTCTTCCGCCGGCAGATACTCGGTCCAAGCTGGCACGCGAAGTTTGGCTTTAGGGCGGCGGTGGCCGTGAATCCAATCGGTAAGATGCAATCGGGCGGGATAGCGGCCAGTGACCACGGCCGCCCGGCTGGGCGAACAAACCGTGCAGGCGGAATACGCGCAAGTGAATCGCATGCCCTTGGCCGCCAGTCGGTCGATGTGCGGAGTTTCATACAGCTCGCTGCCGAAGCAACCCAGATCGGTCCAGCCCATGTCGTCGACCAGAATGAAGACGATATTGGGCGGCCGGGCGGCGTCGGCCGCGGCAACGCCAAGTTCCGCCAAGGCGAGCAAGCACGCCAAAGCCGTCCAACATTGATGAAATAACATACATCGCTCCGCTACGGGGCAAGAAATCGCCGTCTGCCCTTAGTCTCGTTCCACAATCATCGCCACCGCGTTACCGCCGCCCAGACAGAGCGACGCCAATCCGCGGCGCAGCCCACGGGCGGCCAAGGCGTGCAGCAAGGTCACCAGCACGCGCGCCCCGCTGGCGCCAATGGGATGCCCCAGCGCAATGGCGCCGCCATGCACGTTCATCTTGACCGAATCGAGTCCGAGCGGCCGCATGCAGGCCAGCGTTTGCGCCGCGAACGCCTCATTCAGTTCAACCAGGTCGATGTCGGCGAGTGTCAGTTTGGCCTTGGCCAAGACGCGTTCAATGGCGGTCACCGGAGCGATGAAAATCTCCTTAGGCTCGACGCCGCTAGTGGCCGAAGCCACGATGCGCGCTTTCAGCGGTGAATCACTACGCCGGGCAAGCTCCTCGTTCACGACCACCACGGCCGCCGCGCCGTCGCTGAGTTGCGAGGCATTGCCCGCCGTGACGGTGCCGGCGGCGGCGAACGCCGGCTTGAGCTTGGCCAACGATTCAAAGCTCGTTTCCGGCCGCGGCCCTTCATCGCGATCGAACAGCACGTCGCCTTTGCGGCCCGGCACACGGACGGCGACGATTTCCTCCGCAAATCGGCCCTCGGCCACGGCCGCGGCGGCGCGGCGATGGCTTTCCAGAGCGAAGGCGTCTTGATCGGCTCGGCTCACGGAGCGGCTTTCGGCGATGTAATCGGCCTCGCTGCCCATCGCCACGTTTTCAAACGCGCACCAGAGTCCGTCGTGAATCATCGCATCGAGCGCGGTTTGCGGCCCGTATTTCCAGCCCTCGCGTGTGCCCATCAAGAGGTGGGGGGCGCGGCTCATGCTTTCCATGCCGCCGGCCAGCACGGCGCGCGCGTCGCCCGCCCGAATGACCTGGTCGGCCAGCATGACGGCTTTCAGGCCCGAACCGCACATTTTATTGATGGTCATGGCGGCGACGGTCGGCGGTAGCCCAGCTCCGAGCGCGGCTTGCCTGGCCGGCGCCTGTCCCGCGCCCGCCGTGAGGATTTGCCCCATGATCACTTCATCGATCTCAGCGGCGGCCACGGACGACCGACGCCAAGCCTCGGCAATCGCGAGCGATCCGAGCTTGGTGGCCGCCAATGGCGATAGTTGCCCCATGAATTTGCCGATGGGCGTGCGGCACGCCGAGATGATGTAGGCCGACATAAAAGTTATTTCTCGGTTAGCTTCCGATCGTTACGCGAATCGCGCCGTATTATACGTCACGCGGTGCGGAATGAAACATGATTGATCGGCGGGATGGCCAAGGCTCGCTTCCGGCGGGCTACCAGAGGCCACTTGGGTAAGATATAGTGAAAAGCGGGAGTTTTATGCCGTCGCGCCGCGAGCCTGACAAGAGCGTCGCGGCGGATGGCTCGCAACACACTCTGGATGAGAAACGATCGGTGGCACGCACAACCTATTTTTGCTTGGCCCTTTCTCTGGCGGTGCAGGCGCGACCGGCCGCGGCCGAAACGATGCGCGGCTGGCAGGCGATGCGCGTCGTCAGTCAAGATGGCAATCCGGCACACATGCTGGCGGCCGACCTCGATGGCGAGGGACGCGACGAATTGATCGTGGTCAACACGCGCGATTCGCGGCTCGATCTTTTTCGCTGGTTGCCGCCAGATCAGCGCAAGACCGACGACAAGCCGGTGGCCGACGACGACAGCCCCAATGAACTGCCGCTGGCGCCCGATTGGAAGCGTGCCGAATTGGTGCTCGAAGAGTTGCCCATCGACATCGTGGTCGAAGACATCGACGGCGACCACAAACCCGAAATCGTCGTGCTCACCAGCCCTTCGCACAAAGTGGTTTGTTACCGGCGCAAAGAGGCCGACGACTGGAAGAAAGCCGAAAGCTGGGATCTTTTGCCCGGCGCGCCTTTGCCCAAAAACGGGCTGCTTGTGCGAAAGCGGCTCAACGGCAAGTCGGAACTGCTGATAAGTTGCCAACAAGGAATCCAAACGCTGGAGCTTTCGCCGGGCGCCCGCGCCGCGTGGCTGGCTCCGCGTGAGAGCCACGGACGCCACGGCTGGAAACTGGCCGACCTTGACGGCGACGGCGATCTCGATTTGGTCGAATGGTCGCAACTGCCGCGGCAAACGCTGCGCTGGTATGAATGTTTTGAGGGGAAGTTCTTGCCCGCTCAAGCGATTTTCGACCAGGCGGTGCATGGCTTCGACGTGCTGGCCGTGCCCGGCAAGCCGGCCGAACTGCTCGTGCTGGGCGGCAGCCAGCAGGGACTTTTGCGCCGCTACGTGCTGGCCCGCGGCGAAGAGAAAGAACTGGGCAGGCAAGAGTCGGTGCCGATCGCGCGAGGGGCCAGCGCCGCATGGTGCGGACTGTCGCTCGATGGCCAGCCCGCTTTGGTGGCCGTCGATCCTGAGCAGCCGCGTTTGCGAGTGCAGCCGCTAGGCCCTGAAGGCTGGCTCACGGAGCGGAGCTTTCCCACGATCGGCAACATTCGCGACCTGGTATCGCCGCCGGCTCGGCCGGGCACACTGTTGATCTGGGTCAAGGACGCGGCCGATCTGTATGAAAGCCGCTGGGAAGCGAACCGCCTCACCTATCCCAAACTTTCGCCGCGATCGGCCGAGGCGAAAGATCACCGCATTCTGGCGCTCGACCGCGTGGGCGACATCACCTGGTGGGCGCAGCGTGTGGGGAGCGATGTCGATCTTTACCGCTGGCAGCCCGGCGCGGCCGAACCTGCCAAGACGCGGTTTGAAGGTCTCGGCGCCAAGGTCGAAAAAGTGCTCTGGTTGGGCGGCGACGCTCTACTTGTGCAAGACACGTTTAAGAAAGGCGCCAAACTGGCTCGCCTGAAAGACGGCGAGACCGTGGTTTCCGACCCGGCGAATCTGGCCAAGGCCGACCTCTCCGAATTTCGCTTGCTCAATTACAACGGCCAACTGCGGCCGGCCCGCTTTTCCGACGGCGTGCTCGAATGGCTCGACGCCGACTTGCAGCCGTCGGACCAGATTATGCTTTCGGCGGGGCAGCGCATCGCCGCTTTTTTGCCGTTGCCCGACCGTCAGGCGTGGGTGCTGGAACAAGGCGGTACGTTCTTGCACCGGCTCAAGCCCGACGAGGCCGGCATCTTGCGCGAGGCCGAAAGCGTGCGCTTGCCCGGTGGCGTGGCGGTGGCCGACGACCCCTTGCTTGGTCTCATGCTGGTCGATCAAGACCGCCTGGTGCGTCTTTCTCGCGGGCGGCCCTGGGAATTGAAATTGCTCGACAGCCTGGATAGCCGCGTGGGCCGTCCCAGCGGCATCAAGGAGGCCACCATTCATCGCATTTTAACGGCCGATTTGACGGGCGACGGGGTCGCTGAAGTGATTTTGTGCGACGACCGCCGCCACCAGCTCACCGTGCTTGAGCGCACGGAAACCAAACTTGAACCGCGGCTTTCCTGGCCTGTGTTTGAAGATCAGACCTATCCCTATGGCAGCCATCAGCGCAACCAGGCGGCCGAGCCTCGGCTGATTGTCGGTCTGAACGCCGACGGCGACGGACAACAAGACGCCGCGATTTTGTGTCACGACCGATTGCTCTTTTACATGGCGCGAGAGGGGAAGTGAGGCGTGATGACCAATCTGTTTGAAAAGAAAAAGCGAACAATGAAACAAGATCGTGCTTCGACAAGGGGACAAGGAGACAAGGAGACAAGGAGTTTTTTCGGGCGCATGGTCTCTCCGTGTCGCCGTGTCTCCTTGTCTCCTTGTCGCTCCGCATTCGTTTTGGGCGGAGGTGTTCTGGTCGCGCTGGTTCTCGCGTTGGTGGAAAGCGGCATCGCGGCGGAGCAGGTGACGGTGACGTTGGTTGGCGGGACGAAGATCACGGCCAGCCTGCTGCGCGAGAACAATGACGGCGTCGTGCTCGACCTGGGTTACGACGTGCTCAGCATTCCCAAAAACCGCGTGCTCGATGTCAGCCGCAATGAGGCGGCCGGCAAGAACGAAACCCGGCGAGATCATGGCATCTTCCACACCGGCCGGCTCGAGCCGGCCGACGTGCCCGAACTGGTCAAACGCTATGGCGATGCCGTGGTGGTGGTCAAAAACGTGCAGGGCATGGGCAGCGGGTTTTTGATCAGCAAGGAGGGGCACTTGATTACCAACTACCACGTGGTGGAAGGCCAGAACAAGGTGCATGTCACGCTCTTTCGCCGCACTGCGCAGGGGCATGAAAAGCACGAGTTGAAGAAGGTGCGCATTCTGGCCCTGCAACCGCTGCGCGACATCGCGCTGCTGCAACTCGACCTGACCGAACTGAAGGCCGATTTGCCCGAACCGGTGGTGATTAACAATGCCGACGATCTGCGCGTGGGCGACCTGGTGTTCGCCATCGGCAATCCGTTGGGTCTGGAACGCTCCGTGACCCAGGGCATTGTCAGTTCGGCCACGCGCACGATGGGGCATTTGCGTTTGATTCAGACCGACGCCTCGATCAACCCCGGCAACAGCGGCGGCCCGTTGTTCAACGCGCGGGGCGAAGTGGTGGGCATTGTTTGCGCCGGCGCCACGATGTTTGACGGGCTGGCCTTCGGCATACCGGCCAATGAACTGATCGATTTTTTGCTGCACCGCGAGAGCTTCCTGTACGATTCCGCGCAGCCGTTGAACGGGGCCACGTACCTGGCGCCGCCCTATCGCGACGCGGACGTCGCCAGCCCCGCGCAGCCCGCCGGCGAGAAACTTCCTTCGACCGCATCCTCACCCGAAACCAAGGAAAAGACTTCGTGAACACCCAAACTTTCAACACAAGGCGTCCCATGTCATACTGCACGCGGACTGGAATGAGACAATCGGCGCCAGCGGAGGATGGGCCTCCTGGCCCGTCACCAGACAGGGTGACGGCCTGGGAAGGCCATCCTACTCGAGCGCGTAAAAACGCCTCATTCCTACCCGCGTGCAGTATTTCGCGAGCTCGGGCGACGTTTGCCATTGCCGTCGCCATGAGCCTCGCCGCGCCCTTTGCCTGGGCGGCCGACGCAACGCCTTCGTGCCTAGCATTG
>DASVGM010000662.1:0-7659 GCA_036379555.1 Pirellulales bacterium
GCCGATAGTTCTGCATGTTTCGCGCGCCGATTTGCAGCACGTCGGCATACCGTGCGACCAGCTCGACGTCTTCGGTGGCGAGCACCTCGGTGACGATGGCCAGGCCGGTGGCGTCGCGGGCGGCGGCGAGCAGCCGCAAACCTTTTTCCTTCAGTCCTTGGAAGCTATAGGGGCTGGTGCGAGGTTTGAAGGCGCCGCCGCGCAGGGCCGTCGCGCCGGCGGCCTTCACGGCGATCGCGGTCGCCAGGATTTGTTCTTCATTTTCCACGGAACACGGCCCGGCGATGACGCCGATACGGTCGCCGCCGACCTCGAGTTCGCGTGCGCGAACGACGGTGGTTTCGTTTTTCAGCTCGCGGCTGGCGACTTTATAAGGGGCGAGAATGGGCAGCACCTCGGCCACGCCGCTGCCGCTTTCGAGCGATCCTTTCAGGCCGTCGCGTTCCGCCCCGATGGCGGCGATCACGGTGCGTTCGACGCCGCGCAACACGTGCGCTTTCAGCCCCAGACTCTCGACTCGTTCGACCATGTGCGTCACTTCGGCCTCATTGGCGTTTCGTTTCATAACTACGATCACATTAGGACTCCATAGAATATTGAAAAACAAAAAAAGCCCCGCGGCCACTTGGGCGGCGGGGCTTGAAAAATCAGCCTGCCAGGTTGGTTCCGTCAAGAACCTCCCCCGGCCCCGCGACCCGTCGGGGTAAAGTAAAACCAAAAGCCGGCAATGGAGGCATGACTAAGACTCATACCTTTATTTTGCCATAAGGCACGACGAAATGCAAGGCGCTGGCCGATTGGCACGGCCGCCCGACGCCGCCGCGGCAAAAATGTCCGCGCGGCCTCTAGTTTCCACTCCGGTCCCGCCGTAAACTAGAGTGGGTTTTTAGCCAACGACCACCATTATTGAACATGCCTCCGAACGAGCCGCCACTGTCGCCAGAAGTTGGATTGCTGGATCGCCTGGTGGAAAGCGATTTAGCGCTGCCGACGGCCATGACCCTTTTTCCACGCGTCGATCGGGCGAAAAAAGCGGTCGAAACCTGCGTTCGCTCGCAGACGGTGGAATTGGTTTGCAAACGGGACGGCGAGGAAATGGTCATCCAGCCCTGGCGTTTGCGGTTCGTGCTGAACGACCCCGGCACGTGGAACTGCGACCCACTCACTCCAGTCTATCATCTGCGTCTCACGGCCGACGCCCACGACCGCTACTTGGCTGACGGCCACCGCTTTGTGAAAGAGCTTTTTAACGCTAGTGACCGCGATCGCTACGGAGACGCGCCCTAACCAACTATGCCGCGATTCAACCCGATTCGTTTCCCGTTGGCGGTGCTCTTGGTCTATCAGGCCTCGGCCGCACTTGCCGTCGAACCGAGGCCGGTGCCCGTGCGCATGGAGCGCACCGCGAACGGCCACCAACTGCTTCGCGACGGCCGGCCCTACTTCATTCGCGGCGCCGGCGGCGATGGTTCGTTGACGTTGCTTGCCCAGTGTGGCGGAAACTCCGTTCGTACCTGGGGCGCCGACAAGCTCGCATCCAAGCTCGATGAGGCGCATGGTTTGGGCTTGACCGTGGCCATCGGCATCTGGCTAGGGCATCAGCGGCACGGGTTCGACTACAACAACGCCGACCAGGTCGCCGCGCAACTCGAACAAGCTCGCGAGGCGATCGAACGCTACAAGAATCATCCCGCCGTGCTGCTGTGGGGCATCGGAAATGAAATGGAGGGTTACGAACGGGGCGACAACGCGGCCATTTGGATGGCTGTCGATCAGCTTGCCGCGCTGGCCAAACGGCTCGATCCGAACCATCCCACGATGACCGTCATCGCCGAGGTCGGCGGCGACCGCGTAAAGAACATCCATCGGCTTTGTCCGAGTATTGATATCGTCGGCATCAACAGCTATGGAGGAGTGGCATCGCTGGCCGAGCGATACGCCAAGGCCGGCGGCGAAAAACCATACATCATCACGGAGTTTGGGCCGCCGGGTGTTTGGGAGTCGAAAAAAAACGCCTGGGGTGTGACGCCCGAACCCAGCAGCACTGAAAAGGCTTCGTTTTATCGCCGCGCTTATGAGACGGCGGTCTTGGCTCAGCCGGGCAAGTGCCTCGGCTCTTATGCGTTTGCCTGGGGCCATAAGCAAGAGGCGACTGCCACCTGGTTTGGCATGCTTTTGCCGGATGGTTGTAAGCTGGCGGCGGCCGACACGCTGAGCGAATTGTGGTCGGGCAAGCCGCCTGCCAATCGTTGCCCGGCGATTGAAAAAATCAGCTTGGACGGTCCCGATCAGGTCGATCCGCAAGCCACCGCGCAGGCGACCTTGCTGGCGTCCGACCCTGATGGCGACCAGCTCAAGGTGCGCTGGCTGCTAAGCGGCGAAGCGGAAGCATTAGGCGCCGGCGGCGATGCCGAAGCGGCGCCCGAAACATTTCCCAACGCGATCGTCGGCACAGGTGAGCAACACAGCGAGCAACACGGCGCGCAACACGCCGAAATCCGTCTACCGGCCGAGCCGGGCGGTTACCGCCTGTTCGCTTACGTTTACGACGGGCGAGGCGGCGCGGCGGTGGCCAACGTGCCGCTGCTGGTCAAGGGCGAACGCGCCCTCAAACTAGCGCGCAAGGCGACGTTGCCGCTGGTGGTTTATGACGAGGCCGAGCGCGAGGATGCGCCCTACGTTCCCACCGGCTGGATGGGTGAAACCAAGCAGATTTCCCTGGCGCTGGATTGCCCGGCGCGGCCTCACAGCGGCAAGACGTGCCTTCGTGCCGACTTCAAATCAACGAGCGGCTGGGGCGGCGTGGTTTGGCAACATCCTGGCGACAATTGGGGCGACAAGCCGGGCGGTTGGAATCTATCCGGGGCGAAGCGGCTGACGTTCTGGGCGCGTGGAGAAAACGGCACGGAAGTAGTCAGCTTTCAATTTGGACTACTCGGCGCCGACAAGCGTTACCACGACAGCGCCAAAGGCGAGCTAAAGAACGTGCGGCTTGGCAAGGCGTGGCAAGCGTTTTCGATCGACCTGAGCGGGGATGATCTTTCGCGCGTCGTAACCGGCTTTGCCTGGGTGGTGGCCGGCCAGGACAAACCGGTCACGTTTTATCTGGACGATGTGCGCTATGAATGAGCTAGAACCCATGTCCACCGACGCTTACGATCAAATCGTCAATTATTTTAGTACGATGACGCCGGATCGACAGCGGCAACTCGTTCAAGAGTTGAATAGCGCCATCGTAGAAGCGCCGGCCATTCCGCCGCGACGAAGTATTTTGGAGCTGCGTGGCCTTGGGAAGGATGTTTGGCGCGGGGTTGACCCGGCGGCGTACGTCCGAGAGGAGCGTGAGTCATGGCGTGGGTAGACGGTCTGAAAGGGCAAATTGTCGCGCTCGACACTGCTCCACTTATCTACTTCATTGAGGAGCACCCGCTTTACTTGCCGATTGTCGAACCCTTTTTCACAGCACTCGACGCCGGGGTATTCCAGGTCGTCACCTCGACACTCACGCTGCTGGAGGTCTTAGTTCAGCCACTGAGGCAGGACAATCGCTCACTCGCCGACTTGTATGCGACAATTCTCCTTGAAGCGGCTGGAGTTACGACCCTCCCGATTACCGCTCCCATTGCTACTCGTGCGGCGCAATTACGCGCCGCGCAAACCATTTCGACGCCTGACGCGCTGCAGCTTGCCACTGCGCTCGCGGCCGGCGCGACGGTGTTTGTCACAAACGACTTGCGGTTGAAGCCGCTTCCGCAACTCCAAATGATCGCAATCGATTCCGTGAATGAGTGAAGCCACCTCCAATCCGCGTTTGCTCTACTTAGTGGCCCATCCCGACGACGCTGAATACCACGGCGGCGGATTGGCCGCGATCCATACTCGGCGCGGCGGTACGGTGAAGTTTGTCTCGCTCACCAATGGCGATGCCGGCCACCATCGACAATCTGGCCCCGAGCTTGCCGCGCGCCGCTTGAAAGAGGCCCAGGCGGCCGCGGCGGTCATCGGCGCCCAGGCGGAGGCTTGGCAGCACCACGACGGTTGCTTGCAGCCGACGCTTGAATTGCGCTGGCAGGTGATTCGTGAAATCCGGCGGTTCAAGCCCGACCTGGTGCTCACCCATCGCACGAACGATTATCACCCCGACCACCGCGCCGTGGGCTTGGTCGTGCAAGACGCTTGTTACCTGGTGACGGTTCCCGCGCTGGAACCGGCGACGCCCGCCCTGGTCCGCGATCCGATCGTGGCGTTTCTGTCCGATCGCTTTACAAAACCGGCGCCACTGGCGGGCGACATTGTGGTTGATGTGGGAGCGTATGTCGACTCCATCGTGGCGATGCTGGCGTGTCATCGTTCGCAGTTTTTTGAATGGCTGCCCTTCAACCAGGGCGCCGCGCACCAGGTGCCCGAGGGCGAACCGGCGCAACGCGCGTGGCTGCGCGACTTGTATCTAAGCCGCCTGCGACCGCAGGCCGATCGCTATCGCCAAGAACTGATTGCCCGTTACGGAGAACGCGGCCGCGACGTGGAATACGCCGAAGTGTTTGAGATCAGCGAATATGCCGCGCCGCTGAATGAAGAGTCACGAGGGCGTCTGTTTCCTGAGTGAGCAATATGTGAAATGATGACGCTTCGATGGTTGTCGCTGATTTTTGCAGTGTGCGGTTTTCCGTCCGCCCTCTTGCTGCGCGCCGCCGAGCCACGGCAAGATTTGCGGCTTGACGTGACGCGCGATACCTGGTTTTCCAACGTCGGCCAGGAGGCCGATGGCGGCAATGGCGGCGCCGGCCGCTTGAAAGTCAAGTCCATCCAGGAAATGTCGCTGCTTGATTTCGACGGCAAGCCCTTGCGCGGCCGACTGGTGCGCTCGGCTACGTTGCACGTTCGGCCCAGCGGCGCGGAGATTCTGCATCGCGTTACCATCAGCGGCATTTCCGCCGACTGGACTGAGGGAACCGCGAGCGGTTATCAAGCCGAGCCGGGCAGTTCGTGTTTCAATTGGCGGCATTCTCCCGGCGTGCCGTGGGCTTACCCCGGCAGTAGTTTTTGCGAAGTCATTTTGGGCCGCGGCGGCAGTCGTTGGCGAACCGCCGACGCCTCGCCGCCCGGTGAAGGCGGCTGGCAAACCGTGGCCATCGATCCGCGCGTGATCGCCGCACGAGTGGCGGGTTGCAGTTTTGGCTTGCTTCTGTTTGACGACACCGGTTCTGAGTGGAGACACAGTGGCGACCGGTTCAAGTTGTATCTCTTTCCGAATCGCTTTCTTTACAGTTGTGATGGGGGCCGGCAAAACGCGCCCTATTTGACCCTTGAACTGGGCGAGCGTGATGAACAACCGCCTCAAGCCATCGGCGGGCTGGCCGTCGAGACTGAAGGGTTGCCGCCAGGCGAAGCGCACGTCTCGTGGCTGACGCCCAAAGACGAAGGCACCGGCGAAACGATCGGCTTCCATGCCACTCTGAACGGCGAGGCGCTGCCGTGTTATTTGTTTCCCGCGGCCGGTGCGGCGGGCGAGCGTGTGACGATGCATCTTCGCGACGTGACGTTCGACGACAAAACGGAACTGGCCGTCTGGGCGGTTGATGGCGCGGGTAACGAAGGGCCGCCGACACACGCAAGATTGCCAAAACCGGCAAGCATTGCCGGCGTGTTGCCGCCGCGCATGGATTCGTCACGTGCTCCGCCTGATGCCTTGCCCAAGTTATCCGGCACGGAGGTGGCCGTCATCGACCCGCTCGACAAAGTGGCGCCAGCGTCCAAAATGCTAATACCCCAGCCGCCCCCTGGCTATCCGCGCGCCAATCACCTTTGGAACGCCACGGAGCGTGAAATCCACATCTACGCGGCGAAGAACGAATTCACCGGCTTTCAATTGTGGCTGAATGGCAAGATGCCCGCTTTGACATTGAACACCACTTTTTCGGGCATACGCGCTCCCGCGCAAGTCGAGTGGTTTCGGCTTTTTCCCGTGCCCGTTGGCAACGTCGCCATCTGTGACGCGGCTCTGCCGCTGGAGGGTGTTGTTGAAAACGGCTCGACGCGAGTTTTCGTTACGCAACGGGCGCCCGAGTTGAGTAGCGCCACACTTGCGCAGGGCCAACTGCTGAGCGATGCCGGCGGCGCGCTGCTCTGTGAAATGTATGTGCCACACGAAACGCCTGCCGGTGAATATACCGGCGAGTTGATTCTGGGTGCCTGGCTCGACGAGTTGCGCATCAAGCTGCGGCTCACCGTGTGGGACTTTACGCTGCCCGACTATCTCAGCTTTCTGCCGGAGATGAACTGTTACGGCTTGCCGGACAACGAGCGCGACTATTTTCGCCTGGCCCATCGGCACCGCACGTTTTTGAACCGTGTGCCCTATCATCAAAACGGGGCCGTGGCGGAAGGCTGCGCCCCCGAGTGGGACGGCAAGCAACTTGACTGGAGCGCCTGGGACAAGCGGTTTGGTCCGTATCTGGATGGCTCCGCGTTTGCCGACTTGCCGCGCAGCGGCGTGCCGATCGAAGGTTTTTATTTACCCTGGCACGAAAATTGGCCGTCGCCGATGGAGGGCAATTACAACGGCGGTTATTGGGCCGATCGGGCGTTTCCCGCCGCCTACCGCCGGGCGTTGGTTGAGGTCGCCCGGCAAATGGCGAAGCATTTTGACGAACGCGGCTGGCACCGCACGCTGTTTCAAGGTTTTCTGAACAACAAGAACAACTTTAAGGAGCGTGGCTGGTCGCGAGGTTCGTCGCCGTGGTTGCTGGATGAGCCGGCGAATTTTCAGGATTACTGGGCCTTGGCCTGGTTTGGGCAGGCCTTTCATGAAGGCGTCGATGCGGCGCGTGGCCGGGCGAAGGTGTTGTTTCGCTGTGATATTTCGCGTCCCGAGTGGCAGCGTGACTTGTTCGACGACGTTCTCGATTACAACGTGGTCGGCGGGGCGATGCGCCGCTATCGGCGAATGGTGCTCGACCGCAAACAGGCGCACGGCCAGATCGTCATTGAGTATGGTTCGGCCAACGCGATCGACCAGAGCAACGTGCAGCCGGCCGCCTGGTGTATCGACGCTTGGGCGCTAGGCGTCGATGGCGTTTTGCCCTGGCAGACCATCGGCACCGAGGCGTCTTGGAAAAAGGCGGACACGCTCGCGCTGTTCTACCCGGGCGAGGCCGCCGGCCATCCCAGTCCGATACCATCGCTACGGCTCAAGGCGTTCTGCCGCGGGCAGCAGGATGTGGAGTATCTGACGCTCTTTTCTCACTTAAAGCAGGCGCCGCGGTGGCAGATCGGCGCGGAGGTGCGCAAGTGGTTGGGCCTCAGTGGCGAGCGCCGCGGCAGCGGACTGGCCGCGGCCGAGGATGCCGGCGTGATTCACTACGACAGAATCAAGCCGCGAGACCTTTGGGAGCTGCGCATGGCGATCGGAAAAATCTTGTCGGCCGCCCATCCCGCGGCCAAACGGCGGCTCGTGGAATTCAACGTACCGACGCGGCCCAGGCGGCCATTGAGCGAGCGTTTTTTGGAATAAGTACGAATCCCCAAACCCGACCGTGGGGCGGCCCGCCGGGCCGTCTGAAGCAAAAACGGCCCGACGGGCCGCCCTACTGGCGCGGAACATCGCGAGCTCGGCCATCCATGTTTGATTCAAAAAGGTTTTTCATGTCTGACGATTTG
>DASVGM010000663.1:0-5307 GCA_036379555.1 Pirellulales bacterium
TAGGGAACGCCCTCCGTGGCGTTCCGAGAAGCTGCCGGAGCGATTGCCATTAGTGTTTCCACCACAACTGACCTGGCCTTTCAACGCTGCATCGCGCCGAGTTGCGGCGCCACGTATGGCATTGACGAAGCGCGCGTCGCCTGCGACGCCTGCGGCAGCCTGCTCGACGTGGCTTACGATTGGAACCGCGTGCGGCCGCCCGACTCGTGGAAGTTCTTCGAGCAAAAATGGTCGCGGCGATTCGACCCGCTCGATTTCAGCGGCGTGTGGCGGTTTCGCGCCCTGCTGCCGTTCGCTCCCGACGAGCAAATTGTCACCATCGGCGAGGGCCAAACGCTCTTGCAGCAGGCCGCCGGCGTGGGCAAATACGTCGGCCTGCGGCCCGGCAACCTTTACCTGCAATATGAGGGTATGAACCCTTCGGGCAGCTTTAAGGACAACGGCATGTCGGCCGCTTTCACCCATGCCCGCATGACCGGCGCCACACGCGCGGCCTGCGCCTCAACCGGCAACACCAGCGCCTCGCTGGCGCTTTACAGCGCCGTCACGCGGCTGATGCGGGCGCTCATTTTTGTCGGTTCGGGCAAAATCTCCTACGGCAAGCTCTCGCAGGCCCTCGATTACGGCGCCCTCACCATGCAGATCGCCGGCGATTTCGACGACGCCATGGCGCGCGTGCAAGAGGTCTCGAAGGAACTGGGCATTTACCTGGTGAACAGCGTCAATCCCTTCCGGCTGGAAGGGCAGAAGACGATCATGTACCGCGTGCTTGAAGCCCTGCGGTGGGAGGTGCCCGATTGGATTGTGGTGCCCGGCGGTAACCTCGGCAACTCCAGCGCCTTTGGCAAAGCGTTTGCCGAGTTGCGTGAAATCGGGTTGATCGACCACGTGCCGCGGTTGGCGGTCATCAACGCCAGCGGGGCCAACACGCTGCACCAACTGTTTGTTTCGCAGGGGCTTTGCTGGAACGCCGGCCAGCCCGACCGCGCGAAGACGACGCTCTATTATTCCGATCTCGATCTGCGGCAATTGCGGGCTTCGACGATCGCCAGCGCGATCGAGATCAATCGGCCGGTCAATCTGCTCAAGTGCCTGCGGGCGCTCGACGTTTGCCAGGGTGTCGTGCGTGAGGTGACCGACCAGGAGATACTCGACGCCAAGGCCCAGGTGGGCGCCGGCGGACTTGGTTGCGAGCCGGCCAGCGCGGCCAGCGTGGCCGGCGCCAAAGCATTGCGGGCGGAAGGCGTCATCGCGGCCGACGAGCGCGTGGTGTGCATCCTCACCGGCCACCAGCTCAAAGATCCGACCGCCACGGTGGCCTATCACACGACCGATCAGCAAAAATTCAACGAAGTGCTCGGCAGCCGCGGCGTCAAGCGGGCCTCGTACGCCAATCGCGCCGTGGCCGTCTCCAATAATCTCGACGAGATTATTCAGGCGATACAGTTATACAGTTAAATCATACGGATCATGTGGAGGCGTCAAAGTCACGTGGCCGCAGCCGCCCCGCCTCGTCGGCCTGCCAGATGGCGCCGCTATCAACGTCCAGGGCGGTCAGCCAGCCGCCGTGACAGCAATTGGTGTCAAGGCAAATCAAATGGCCAAGGCGATCAATTCGTCCAGCACGCCCTTGGAATCGATTCCTCGATCAACATAATCGCCCAGCGTGACGATCGTGTCGTCGGCCTGCGGATCGATCGCCTCGATCAGAGCGCGCAGCGCGAGGGAGCATCCGTGGATGTCGCCGATGGCAATGAGACGAGCGAGCATTAGAACGATGAGGGATGAGGGTAATCCACGGTCAGCGGCAATTCAGTCGTAGCGCCGCCTGCAACTGTTTAACAACTTCTTCACGCAGCTCCTTGGGCTTGACCACGCGCGCCCGGCCCGACCAGCCGAGCACCCAAGGGGCAATCTCATCAAGGCCGTCGACCGTGAAATACAGCGTTACACGACCGTCGCGATGCGCCTTGGCGCGCTGGGTGCGGTGCCAAACGGTCTCGACGACCAGCGGCGCCGCTTCTTTGCTGAACTCAATTTCCACATCAAAGCTCTCCTTGCCTCGATAAACCGCCCAGGCATTGCCGAAATAGTCGCCCAAATCAAAATCGTCGGGCACGTCGGCCGCCGCCTCGACGGCCTCCAATGACTTGAAGCGGGCGATGCGGTAGCTCTTCGGCCCCTCGGCATTTTGCGGCCGGGCGATCAGATACCACGCCTGTTTGACCAGGCAGAGCCGATACGGATGCAGCCGTAGGTTATCAGGCCGGTCATTGTACGGACTGCGATAGACGCCGACGACCTGGCGTTTGTTCAACAGCGCCCGCTGAGCAACGTGCATGGCGTCTTGCGCGCCACGATGGTCGGCGAGTGAAAGATGGACGACGCTCATCACGCGCTCGGCATCGGTGAGAATCTGCACGGTCGTCTGGCCGGCGGCCACCTGCTTGCTAAGCTCCGCGGCCAGCTTGCCGGTGGTGCGTCGCGCGCCGCGGGCCGGTTCGAGTCCGGGCGCGGACGAAATGACGCCGGCCACCACCTGTCCCAGCAGTTCGTCGTCGGAAAGCCGAGTGACGGGCAAGCGAAACTTCAAATCCGAAATCAACTCGTAGCATTGGCGCGTTTTGTCGAACCGCCAATCGTAGCCGGCCGCCCTCAGCACCACCAGGTAACGCCTCACTGTTCGGGAGTCACGATTCAGTTCTCGCGCCAATTCCTGGAGCGTGTAGCCTCGCAAATTGCTGAGCAACTCCAACAGCCGCAATACAAGCGCCAGTCGCTCGGCTTGCTTTGCGCGGCGTTTGGCGTCAGAGCGGCCGCGCTCCACACGTTCGCTGGGAAGTGGTTGCTCGTTTGGAATGCCGTGTCGTTTTGCCATGCCGCTTCGCCTTGTGGTTCAACGTCGAGAATAAACGATTCATTATAAGCGACATGACGGTCAGCGGTGGGTCATTAAGCCGTAGGGTGGGCATTGCCCACCATCGCCGTACACGACGGCGGTTATGGACCGGAGAGCATTTGATCGTTGCGGGCATTCTGGGAAGGGAATGTTTCTTGCTTGCCTGACCCACTGATGTCCGCCGCCTGCACTATTGTTGCCAGCGTCGTGCGCAACCTCATCAACCAGCCAAGGAGCGTCCCTTTGTCCGCTTCACGCGAATGGTTCGTCCGCCGCGGCCGCGAAACTCGCGGGCCATTTGACAGCGATCAACTTCGTGAGTTCGCCCGGCGTGGCAAAATCCGCCCCAGCGACAATATCCGCCGGGGAACGGACGGCGCCTGGCATGAGGCCGGCGGCATCCAAGGCTTGTTCGCGCCCGGCGCCGCATCGCCAACACCCGTCACCGGCCCCCCGATGGCCATTCCGTGGGCCGTGCCTGTGGCTTCTAGCGTACAACCATCCGCCCCAGTCTCGTCCGTTCGCCGCAAAAAGATGCGGCGAAAGCGCACCGGCTTTTGGATTGTGCTGGGGCTGGCGGTGAGCGTCGTTTCCGCCGGCGGAGCCGGCATGGTTCTTTATGAACGGGGAGCGTTTTTGTTCGATTTCGGCGGCGGTGAGGCATCGGCTCGGACGGCACTCGCCGCCGAGCTTGACAAGTGGATGGCGCGACAAGACCACAAAGCGACCCACGTCGAGGTCTTCATGGCGATCTTGCTCGATTACCAGATTCAGTCGCTCACACCCGTGAAGACCGACCTGGTCGATGTGCCGTATGAAGACTGGGACACTTACCACGGGCCGACCGCCGTTCACAAAGAGCTGCCGCCGACCTACCTGGCGACGGTGCGCGTCAATGTCGAATCGAAAGCCGGCACGGCGCTGCCGCGCGTGATTCTCTACCGCCTGACCCGCGACCCCAAAGCGCACAAGTGGCGGATTCGCGACACGATGAATGGGAAATAGAAAAAAAAGTTGCAATGGGTCTTGTCGGGTGTAGAATACCGGACGAACGACCCCGCGAATGCGTGGTGCCGCCAGACGATAAAAGGTGTAGCGAATGCGCTTGCTTGATTTGACCGCTGCTCAGGAATTTTTTTCGGCGCAGGCGGCGCTGCCGAGCATGGTTTACGTCGGCGGCTCGCCTGAGGCGGCTGATGCCGGCAGCCGGCTTGGCGTGCCGAGCAACCATGTCGTTGCGGCTTACCGTCGTGCGATCCGCGGGTTCTTCTTAAGCGCCGCGGTGTTCACGCCGCACGAGTTGCGGATCAGCGGCGCGCTTTTGTCGACCCACCAAGCGCCGCCCGGTTCGCCCGGCGGCGCCTTCCGAACTGTCGCTCTCGACCAGATCGCTGAAGTCCGTCCCGGCTTCGAGATCGCCGAAATCGTTCTCCGTAGTGGCGAACGTGTGCGCCTGCACGGCGACTTGAATGCGTTTTTGAGGCTTTGCGTGGAGTGCGGGCGAGAGGCCGGGCCTAGCGTTGCGCTCTCGAATCATTGACGATCCAAACCTTTATAAATGGAGCTGATTGAATGCCGCACCTCTGGTATCAAAATAATAACGTGCCGGATTTTGGAACATTGCTTGCACACCCGTTCGACCTGGCATCGCCCTTTCGCTCGACCGCGATGTTACTGGCGTACTGGCGCCATTATGAACAGCGGCTGCCTCACTTTTGCCGCACGCTCGGCTTCAACCTTGCTCCGACGGCGAATGAGCATCTGCGGTTTGAGCATCAGTTCTCACCACCGGCGGGCCAAGGACGCGCATCATGCACCGACCTGCTGATCGAGGTGCCGGGCTTGGCGATGGCGGTCGAAGCCAAACGTACTGAGCCCGAATATGAATCGGTGCGTGAGTGGCTTCGCGAGCCGCCGGAGCCGAACCGACAGGCAGTGCTGAACGGCTGGCTGAGGACGATCAACAATGCGACAGCGGCAAATCTCAACATGGAGTGCGTCATGAACGTCACGTACCAATTGATACACCGTACCGCGTCCGCGTGCTCGCGAAACGCGCAAAGCTACGCCGTTGCCTATCATTGCTTTAACCCGACGCCACCGATGCTGGCCGAGTACCAGCAGCAAATCGCCACGCTGGCTACCTTGCTGAACAACCCCGCGCGGATTACGTTCGTTCTTTGCAATTCAAGCGCGACCCTAACGCCCGATTACGTGCAACTTCAAAACGACTGGAATCAACAGCCGCATCCGGATCTCAACGCCGCAGTCAGAGCTGTGATTTTGAACGACGGTGTTGCGGCGTTCAACGATCAGATAGCGTTTCGCTTTTGATTCGCTGAAAGCGAGTCCTGGAGTTCGTCGACACCAATAAGCTGCGAAGCTGATGACGGCGCGGTATAATTGAG
>DASVGM010000664.1:0-9203 GCA_036379555.1 Pirellulales bacterium
ATCCGGCTTGCCCGGATGGTGAATGAGATGGCGAGCTAGTAGTTGTCCGCAAAAGCGCCGAAATAGGCCCCATCCAGCTTGCCTGGATGGTGAATAAGATTGCCCGGCTTCCGCGATAGCCGTTGATCTTCTTCACCATCCGCACAAGGCGGATGGGGCCGCGAATGCATCGACGACGCCCGACTAGCCCACCATCTTCTTCACCATCCGGGCAAGCCGGATGGGGCCGGGCTATTAGCTGAAAACTGCGCCCTGGGCTGTGATATCGGCTCTTTTGGCCGCCAGATTTCGTGCCAATACCCCCCACCGTCGATTTCGTTCTCTTCACTCTTCACCATTCCCTTCTTTCTTCTCGGCCGCCTCACCCATCTGCGAGAGCTTCAGAATCAACTCCGCAATCACCCCCTGCTGCCGGCTTAACTCGCGATATTCACTCTGCGCTTCGGGCGTCAATGCCCCGGCATCGCGGTTGGCCTCTGCCAACGCTTTTGTCCGGGCATTCACATCCTCCTGCATCCATTTTAGCAATTTCATTTCGGCAAGCATCTGCGCGGGGTCGCCGCCGCTGTTTTGCTGGCCCGCTTGGCCGTTTTCTTCGCCCTCCTGCTCCGCCGGTTTCTGAGGTTGTTCGCCGGCCGCCGGTATAAGGGCTTCAATGGCGTGAGCGATAAGGTCGATGGCGCGCGCTTCGGCTTGCTGCGTGGGGCCGGCCGTCTGGCGATTCTCCAACAATCCGGCGGCGCGCCGCATCTGCTCCGCCGCTTGAGTAAACGCGAAGTGAAAGACCGGCGTCGTGAGTTTTTTGGTCACGCCGACCGTATCCAGGGCAATGGCTTGCTGCTGTTTGGCCAAATCGCCGACGCTAATGGCCTGCGGCCGCGTCAGTTCGCCTTGAGAGCGCTCCACCTCGGCATAATGGCGGGTTTCTTCGAGCAGCTTTCGCTCGCCGTCGAGAATTGCCTTCAAAACATCTTCCAGCCGCGCCATTTGTTCCTCGGCCAGATCCGCTTCGGCCTCGGCCAGACGTTTGGCCAACTCCCGCTCGGCCTCTTCCAGATCGCGGTCGGCCTGATCCGCCGCCTCGGCCGCCGCGGCGGCCTGGCCTTGTTGCCCCTGCGCGCCGGCCCGCTCCATGCTGGCGCGACCTTGCGAGGCTTTTTGTCCGGCCCGCTCGGCCTGTAAACGCTCCAGTGATCGGGCCAGGCGTTGGGTGGCAGCGGCCGTTTGTTGTTGCTCGCGCGTCAAACGCTCAAGCTGTCGGCGTCTGGCGGTCTTATCGTTCTCGTCGGCCGCGGCGCGCCATTTCTTTTGCAGCCCCTGCTGCTCTTGCCGCAACTCGCTCAACCGCTCACCGGCCTCGCGTAGTTTCTTCACCAGCCGGTCCAGTTCATGCTCGCGGCGATTCGCCAGAATGTCGAGCATCTCGTCCAGTCCCTCGTTGATCTGCTGCTCGGCCTCGATGGCCTGCCCGAAACGGTTGGCGGCGATCTCACGGCCCGATTCATGCATTCGTTGCGAAAGTCCCAGCTCGCGCGACTGCGCCAAGGCATCGCTCACGCTGCCGGCCGACAAGGGATCGTGCCCGGCGGCCCTGTCACCGGCGGCGCTGTCGGCGGCGGCGCTTTCGGCGGCGGCGCTTTCGGCCGTGCGTTGCATGCGCTGCTGGATTTTGTCGAACTCACGCGCGAGGTCAAGTTGCCGGGCCGCGAGTTTTTCCAGATCGGCCCGCTCTTGCGCTGAAAGCTTGCCCAGTTCCTTCGTCAGCAGGCGGCGTCCCTGCTCGCGCGCGTCTTGTTGGATGTCTTGTTGTTGCCGGCGGAGCGTCGAAATCTCCCGATGAAAACGGCGGTAACTTTCTGATTCCGCCAGCGAAGCCGTCAAACGATCGAGCGTATCAATCACCTCCTGCTGATGCCGCGCCACGGCCGCCAGCGGCGTGCCGGTTCGCCCGGCCGCCGGTTCTTCGCCCGCTTCGACACCACCTGCCTCGACACGGGCCGCCTTGAGGGCCGCGGTCAGCTCGCCATCCAGCGGCGGCAGTTCCTCGCGGCCGAGACGATCGACCTCGTTCAAAACCGATTGCATCTGCCGCTCGACATCGGGGCTGTCAACCTGGTTGTTTCGCAGGTCGTCCAACAGCGAGCGAATTTGTTCAAGCAGCCCCTCCGTCGGTCCAGTCAAGCCTCGTTCCACTTGACGTTGCAGCAACTCGGAGGCTTGCAGGCGATCGACGTCAGGCTTTTGCAGGTGACCAACCTGCTTGAGTTGAATCTCGGCGCCGGCGACAATGGCACGCGCGTCGCGCTGCAATTTGAGTAGGCGCGACAACTCCGAGACGATGCCGTTCTGACGATCGGCCAGCCGTGCCCGTAGCTCGTCGGCGCTGATGACCGTCAGCCGGTGAGGCTCGCTCTGACCGTGATGTGGAAAATAGTCCGCGGCGGTGGCAAACAAAGTGATTTGGCTCGCCGGCTTCAGGCCGAGCGCGGCCACGTCGAGCACAAAGTCGATTTGACGCGCAACGCCGTCGTCGCCATGTGCCTTTTTTGACGGCCCCGCTTGGGCCGGACCTTGATACAAGACCGTCTCCGACGCTTCCTCTTCGGAGTGGTCGCTGCGCGACAAGCGCAGGCTCACTCGCTCCAGCGCCAGATCGTCCTTGGCGACAACATGCACCGGCAGTTTGGCGGCGGGCGTCACGAAACCCGTTGCCGGCGGCCGTTCGATATGGACCGTGGGCGAGAAGTCTTCCACCGCCCGGAGCTCATAGCGCGCCAGATCGCCATTGGAAAAACCGTCGGCATCGACCAACTCGATCCAATAGGCGCCCGATCGCTCGACGGTAAAACCGTCGCTCCTATTCAGTACGAAGCCACGGCCATCGTCGCTCACGTGCGCGGCGATGGTCGCCGCCTCATCGAGGTGAACGCTGGCCGCGGTAATGGGTTTGTTGACGCGCCCGCTCAACTCAACTTGTGTGCCCACCAGTGCCCGCAGATGCGGCTCGGCGGTTTCGTCGTGCCAGCCTGTGTACGCCGGGTAGTGAAGCGTGATCGCCAGCTTTTCGATCTCCGGCGGCTCGACAATTTCCAACTTGGTCCAAGGCATGGAGAAATCATCGCCGCCGACGGCACGGTAAGAGAACGGCCGCGTGACATGCTCCTTGCGCGCCAACAGGGCGTCGTTCACCAGCCGCATGCGCTCGCGGCCGGCGGGCGACGACGCGTTTTCAAACCGGTACTGAATAAAGACGTCGTCCGGCAACGGCGCTCCCGCCGTGTCGATCAGCTCGACCTCAAACGTCTGGCCGGCGGCAAGGCGTGTCACGGGCGAAGCGAAGGCCAAGTGGTTTTGTCGCGGCCATTGCGTCTGGCGCCAAGGAAAAGCGAGCCGCACCAGCGCCGTGCCCGTGGCGGCCGGATCATAAGCCACCGCGGCCACGACGAGGGCCAGCGCCAATCCGGCGGGCCACAGCCTCCGCCAGGCGGCGTTCGGCTCCAGGGCGTCTTCCAAGTTGACACGATCGACTTCGGCCGTGGCCTCGGCAATGACGGCACGGCGCAACAGTGGCGACCCCGCCAAAGCGTCGTCTTCTGACTGTCGTAAAAACCGCAAGGCGCTGGCCAAGCGATCTCGCAAGATCGGCAACCGCCGTTCGACCTCAAGCGCCAGGCTTACATCGCTGAGCCGGGCACGCAGGGCCGGCCACACAAAGCGATAAAAGGCGAAGCCGCAGGCGGCGAGCAGCGTCAGCGACGAGAGCCAGCGCAACGGGCGATCATTGAAACGCAGCAAATAGTCGGCGGTTCCCAAGACAAGGCCCGCCGCCAGGCTCACGGCCAGCCATTTACCGGCGGCATCGATCAGCAGCACGCGGCGCACACACCGCCGCAGGGCCGTGATTTTAAGTTCGAGAAGATGAGGCATAAGGTTTTCGCCGGGGCAACCATCAATCTACGATTATCGGTTAGCGGCGCTATTTGGCCAAGACCGATACACCAGAGTTTGGGGTGAGATGATGAGGCCGAGCGTCTATTCCGGGTTTTCAGAGGGCAATTTGGCTCTGAGCCTTGCCAGTTCTGCTTCAAGTTCAGCCGCGCGCCGCCGTTGGCTCTCTGCCTCGCCTCGGGCGGTGTCCGCGGCTTGCTTGGCTTTGGCTTCATCTCGCTTCGCCGCATCCTCGGCGCGCTTCGCCGCGACCGCCTCGCGTTTGGCCTCGGCTGCCTCGCTTTTGGCTTTTCTCGCCGCACGTTTAGCTCTGGCGATCTGTTCGATGTATTCGTCTTCGGTCGGCAGTGCCTTGCCGGTCGCGGGATCAACAAGCCGCAGCAAGAAGTTGTCGGCAACTAGCACAAGCCCCAACTCGCGGCTGAAAATCCGGCCGCTTTCATCTGCCGGCAGCGATACATATTTTCCCTTGATGAGCTGAAAGCCTTGTAGCCGCGGGTGCAAATACTCGCCCTGCGTGTCGAACATGAAATACTCTTTGACGCCGATGTCGGCATAGACCAACGGTTTGGGGCCTTGGTCTTCGGCGCGCGTCTTGGCGGAGGTAATCTCCAAAATAACCGTCGGAACGGTACACTCTTCCCAGATGCGAAACGATCGCCGAGGATGCTTGCCACGCACCCCCTTGCTCACCATGATGTCTGGCCCGCGAACCGCCGACGGATTCCCTTTTTCATAGTAAAGCAGCATGTTGCCGGCCACGTGAACGTCCTCTCGCCGCCGATACCAATGCGCCAAGGCGCCATAGACGTGCCAGAGGGCCACAAAATGATATTCCGTTTCGCCCACGGGTTCTCCATCGCTATCGGGATAAAGCGGGTCGGCAACTGTGCCGGGAAGAGGCTGGACCGAAATCGACATGACTATGCTACCTTGAAGCGTAAAAACACTGCCACCCTTTTTAGCATACCATGCCCCATTATACCGAAATACTCGCCGCGCTACGCAAACAGTTCCCCCAACCCGTCTCCGACCCGGTCCACGACGCCTACGTGGCGTTCTCGGTGTTACGGGCACTCGATCAGGTCGATCGGCTCAAGGGCCAAACGCCCATCCTCGGCTTGCCGGTTGAGCCGGATTTCGCGGCCGCCCGTGAATCGCGGCTGGTCGAGGGCGGCCGGCCGCTCGAAGACGTCATTCCAGAGTTGGTCAGCCATCTGGAAGGAATGTATATATGGGGTCATCCGTTAAGCCAGATCAACGTGGTGCCGCCGCCGTCGATCGCCGGCATTCTCGGTGTGCTGCTGGCGGCGATGTTCAATCCCAATCTGTGCAGCGAAGAAAGCTCGCGCGGCGTGGCGGTGGCCGAAGAGCGAGTGGCGGCCATGGCCGCCGCGCTGGTGGGCTATCAACCGCAAACGGCCGGCGGCCTGTTTACCTTTGGCGGCACCGGCTGCTTGTTATATGGTGTCAAAGTAGGGCTGGAAAAAGCCTTGCCGGGTTCGTCGCAGGCCGGCGTCAATGGCCCGGCCGTTGTGCTGGCATCCGACCAAAGCCACTATTCCGCCGTGACGGTGGCCAACTGGCTGGGCATTGGCGGACAGCATGTGTTGCGCGTGCCCACCACCTCCGACAACGCCGTTCGCGTCGACGCGCTGGCCGATGCCGCTCGCGACGCCTTGCGCGCCGGCAACCGCATTGCCGCCATCATCTCCACGCTCGGCACCACCGACGCCTTCGGCATCGACGACCTCGCGGCCATTCGCGCCCTGCGCGACGAACTGGTCAGCGAATTCTCGCTCGATTATCAGCCGCACCTGCATGCCGACGCGGTCATCGGTTGGGCCTGGTCGGTGTTCTCCGATTATGATTTCGACGCCAACCCGATGGGCTTCGCGCCGGCCACACTCGCGGCATTGGGCCGCGCGGCCGACCGCATGAGACCGCTGCCACTGGCGGATTCCATCGGCATCGACTTTCATAAAACAGGCTACGTGCCCTATGTCTCCTCGCTGATGCTCTTCGGCCAGCGCCGCGATCTTGAATTGATCCAGCGGCCGCGAGAAACGATGCCCTATTTGTATCGGGCCGGCCATCATCATCCGGGCGTTTATACGTTGGAAACCACGCGCAGTGGAGTTGGCCCGATGTCGGCCCTGGCCAACCTGTTGTTGCTGGGCAAGGACGGGCTGCGAGTCTTAATCGGCCACGACGTGGAAATGGCTCAAGCCCTGCGGCAAGAGATCGAATTGCAGCCGGAAATGGCGGTGCTCAACGGCGAGAACGACGGCCCCGTCACGCTGTTTCGCCTGTATCCGCCGGGCATGGACAAAGCGACGGCCGTCGCGCGCGAGATGAGCGATCCGGGTTTTCAGGCCGAGGCCGAGCGCATCAATGAGTTCAATCGCGGCATCTTTCGACGGGCTTGGGCCGAAGCGACATTGGGCCGCGGCATCGCCATTTCCATAACCGACTGTTACCGGCACTCGGCGTTTGGCACGCCCATCGCGGCTTTGAAATCGTACGTGCTCTCGCCGTTCGCCGAGGCGCCGCAAATGCGCGACCTGGTGCACCAGGTGCTGGCCGCCCGCGATTATGTGTTCGGCCATCCACATGAACCGATTTGACAACCCTGCGCCGCCGATTATGCTTCCAGGAATGATCGCATACCCTACTTTCCGCCGCTGTTTTTGTCTCTTCGTGTTGTTGCCGTCCGCGGCGTGGGCCGCGAGCCCGTTGGCGGAACGCGTCGATTCGTTCATCGAGCAAAGCCCCTACAAAAATGGTCAATGGGGATTACTGATTACGAATTTGAAGAGCGGCGACGTTTTATACACGCGCGCCGCCGACAAACTTTTCGCGCCCGCCTCCGTCACCAAGGTTTATAGCGTCTCCGCCGCGCTCGACGCGCTGGGCGCCGATCATCGTTTTGAAACGCCCATATACGCCCGTGGAACCGTCAACGCCGAGGGTGTGCTCGACGGCGATCTGATTCTGGTGGCCAGCGGCGATCCGACCCTGGGCGGACGCGCGGCCGCCAACGGCGAAATCGAGTATACCAATAGCGACCACATCTACGGCGGCGACGCCGAACTGACCAGCGGCGACCCGTTGGCCGGTTTGAACGAACTGGCGCAGGCCGTGCTCGCCGCCGGCGTCCGCCGGGTGCGCGGCGACGTGCTGATTGACGACCGGTTGTTTGAACACGCGACGGGAACCGGCAGCGGGCCATCTCTTTTGACGCCAATCATCATCAACGACAACCTGATCGATGTCGTGGTGACGCCGGCCGCGGCGGGCGCTTTGGCGCAGGTGGTGTGCCGGCCCAGCGCGACGAGCGTCGCCGTCGATGCCCAAGTGCAAACCGCCGCCGCCGACGCGGCCACGGAGATTACCATTGAATCTCCGCGCGAGGGCGCGCTGGTGGTTCGCGGGCGCATCGCCGCGGGACACAAACCGGTTTCGCGCGCCCACGAAGTCGCCGACCCCGCGTCGTTCGCCCGGTCGCTGTTGATTGACGCCTTGGGCCGCGCCGGCGTGGCCGTTGATTCGTCGGCGTTGGGCAAGAACTCCGGCGAGCGCTTACCCCAACGATACGATGATTTACGGCAGGTGGCGAAGTTCACGTCGCCGCCGTTTTCAGAGGCGGCGCGATTGATTCTCAAAGTCAGCCACAATCTGCACGCCAGTACGCTGCCGCTGTTGATCGCCGCCAAGCAGGGCCAACGCACGCTGCGCGAGGGGCTGCGGCTGGAGCGAGACTTCTTCATCAAGGCGGGCATCGACGCCGACTCGATCTCTTTTGGCGGCGCGGCCGGCGGCGATCCGGCCGATTTTGTGACGCCCCGCTCCGCGGTGACCTTGTTGCGCTACATGGCCGCGCGAGACGATTTCGCCGTCTTCGAGCGAGCGCTGCCGGTGCTGGGCATGGATGGCACGCTGGCGCGCGCCGTGCCGGACAATAGCTCGGCGCGTGGCAAGGTACAGGCCAAGACGGGCACCATGTTCTGGCACAACCGCATGAACGGCGGCTCGATTCTGACCAGCAAGTCGCTGGCCGGCTATATGACTAACGCCGCCGGCGATCGGCTGGCGTTCGCGCTGTTTGTCAACAATCTGCCCACCAAGAGCGCCGACGACCGCCTCCGCATTGGCAAAGAATTGGGAAAACTCTGTCAGGTGATTTTTGAATCGCCATGAAGATTGTGGGGCGGGCCGCCGGCCCGTCTGAAGCAAAAGTCGGCCAGGCGGGCCATACCACGATCGCGCCGGTGCGTAATGCGGGTTAAAACCGCCAGCTCCATTGCGAGTAATAAAACCCGGCGTCGCCGGTGACGCCCGCCGGATTGGTCGCCTTCACAAAGCTGCCGGCCCAGAAGTGCGAATAGCCAATCAGCACGTCGGCGCGCGGGTTCACCACATACTGCATGAGCAAGTCAAGCTCTTGCCCCACGTAGGTGCCGGCCGCGCCGGTCGGAGAAATGCGATAAGGCACGCCGCTCGAGTTGTACAGCGCATCGCGGGCGGAGGCGAGATGGAACACGTGCCACCACATCGTAAAGTTGGTCTTCTTGGTCGGTGAATTGGTAAACATCACGTTGAAGTCGTGAATGTTTTGCCGGCCAACCAGGTCCATAAAGCCAAAGTAGCGATGCGCCCAGGGAAACAGTTGGCTGAAGGTGCCATGCACGCCGTTGTTCGGATTGCGGTCGCCCGATGCCCAATCGTAATAGACCCAGACGCGCGGCTTGCGCTTCCACTTGGCCCGTTCATAGCCAATGCCCGCCACGGTCATGGCGGCGGATTGCAGCCCCGTGCCGTAGCGGCCGAACTGATAGGCGGCCTCAAATTCCCACAGCCAGTTGTTCTTGCTGCCCGCCCATCGCGAGCCGATCGTTTGTAAGCTGGAGTTGACCGGAAAAGCGGGCGTGACCGGCGCCCCGTAGGTATTCAGCCCGAAATAGTAAAAATCAAACGTGTGCTTGACACGCGCGCCGCGCCGCGGGGTTTCGGCCTCTTCTTCGACTTCTTCCGGTTCGGGCGATGGGTCGAGCGTGCTATAGATGCCATAAAAGTCTTGCGCCGTATCGAGATGGTACGGCGCGATCTGGTCCCTCGGCAAAATGCCATTGGCCACCGGCCGCACCCAGAAGGCATCGATGTCCCACTTCTTCCCGCGCCAATAAACTTTGACGCCGTCGAACGTGCGCAGAATATTGTTCCATTCCGCGGGCGAAACCAGGCGTTCGTTGCCG
>DASVGM010000665.1:0-4507 GCA_036379555.1 Pirellulales bacterium
AGCGAGCCGGCTTCAGCCGGGCTTCTCGACCAGGCTTTAGCCATCAGCCGGCGGGCAAGGGCTAAAGCCGGCTCATCCAATGTGCGAGCCCTTGAGCACAATCATATCTTCTCAAACTCCGCCTTGTTCGTGCCGCCGGGCACGATGCGAAAAAATCCGCTCAGACGCCAACGCTCAAAACTCGGCGGCATGGCCAACGCTAAAAACACCACCAGCGAAATCGTCGCCGCCAGCGCCGCCAAAGCCGGCACTTGCCAGTTGGACAAGATCAGCGGCATCATCGACGCGACAAGCACAATCAACGCCGGCGTCACCAAAATGTGATCGTAGCGCGGAATGATCCAACGAAAGGTCCACAACCGGCCCCACAGGCTGATCGGAGAGCGATAGTCGATCCAGTAGGCCAGCGCCCGCCTGGACACCGTGATCGCCAATGCGGTGATAAGCAATAACCGCACAAACATTTCCGCAACAAGCGGGTTGGTCGCCAGCGAACAAACACAGTATGACCACCAGCCAATCAAGAGACTGATCGCCGCCGACTTCAGCATGGGTCCGCGGATCAAATTCCCTCGCCGAACCAATAGTTGGTCGAGCGGCCAGCCCAGCATCTGCCCAGCTTGCTTTTGCAGCGCCGCCTGCACTGCCGTCACCGGCAATGCGCCCGGCCACGGAAACCGCGTCAGCGAACGGCGCAGACCAATCCAGGCGGCAAGGTAAAGCCACGCGGCAATCACCAGCGAGGTCAGCGGTTCGTGCCACTGCCGCACCACTTCTCCCAGCCCAAAGGCCAACAGCCACGCGACGCCCTTTTCGCCCGTCAAGGCGAGAGCCACGCATACGACTGACAGATAAGTGGCGAGGAACACCAGCGGCAGATAAAGCGGCGAGATTTGCGGGTCGTGCCAGACCGACCAAATCAATGCCAACCACAGAGCGTCCTGCGGAATGAGATGCGGCGGTCCCAGCGGCAACGGCAGGCGGCTGGTCCACGGTGTGAGCCGCAGCCACTCGCGATACTTTGGGTGAAACAAGGGGTGAAAGTCGCTCAGGCGGCGCGCGCCCAACCAGACCGAGACAAACATCCAAACCAAATCGCGCGGCGTCAGCACCTCCACCACTCCGCCCGGCACCAGCCAGAGCGAGAAGCCGTAGATCATCTCCGGCACGGCGACGCACAACAACACATAAGGCGCCCACGGCGGCGGCGCCGCCACGCGCAACCAGGTCATCAAGGAGCGCATCATGGCGCCTCGTTAAAATAATGGGCCACGTTGTTCAATGTTTCGGGATGCAGCAGCCGGGCCAGCGCCTCGGAAAGCGTGCCGGAACTGTGCGCCATTCGCCGCAGCCCCTCCACCGTTTCAAAGGCCGCCACCCGGCCTTCACGCAAGACGACGATGCGGTCGGAAAGTTCCTCCACCACTTCGGGCACCGGCGTCGTCATGACGATGGTGGCTTCGTGCCGTTCGGCCAGCCGCCGCAAGACGCGTTTCAGCGCGAAGATGCCGGCCGGATCGAGTCCGCCGGAGAACGGTTCATCGAGCAACAACAGCGGCGCCTCGCTGGCCAGCGCCGCGCAAACGGCGAGCTTTTTCTTTTGCCCGTTCGAGTAGCTGCGCAGCGGCCAATCGCCCTCGTGCGCCAAATCAAACAGCCGCAAGAGCCGTTCGACGTGATCGAAGAGGCGGTCGAACTCCAGGCCGTAGATTTGCCCGACGGAGAAGAGAAACTCTCGTCCGGTGCGATTCTTGGGCAACCAGGGATGATCGGGCAAATAATAAACGAGCCGGCGGATTTGTAGCTCTTCTTCCGGCGAGCGATAGCGCCTCAGGCCGTTGATTTCGACGTGGCCTTTTTGTGGCTGAATGACGCCGGCGAGCACGCCGAGCAGTGTGGTCTTGCCCATGCCGTTGGGGCCGAGAATGGTGACCATCTCGCCCTGCTCGACATCGAGGCTGACGCCGCGGAGCACGGGCCGCACGCTGTAATGTTGGGTAAGATCGACCGCGCGAATCATGCCAATCGTCCTGGGGAACCTGCTGATAGCATAATCGCCAGGCGGGCGGTGTGTCGAGATGGTGGCTTTTAAGTTGCGACTCAACGACGCCACCGCCGGGCTTGCCCCGGTGGAAGCGCTGACTGACTGGCTAGAATGGCTACCCGATACACCATTTTCACATTTCCGCGTGCATCCGCCGCCGAAGGCGGCGGATGCACGCGGAAATGGGGAACGCGAGGGGCCGGCGTTCTAGCCTGTCAGTCAGCGCTCGACGGGGACAAGCCCCGATCGTGGCGATTACTCGCTGCGCAATCCGCCCCTGCATAGAGGTTCGGCGTAATCTCATGGCGCTGCCGGCAAGGAACCAAGCGGTTTATTCCCGTCGCTGATCGCTCCGCGGCAAATCCCCCGAACAGCGAGCGTCCCGCTCGCTTTCCGCTTCGGTCAAAAACGTACGCAGCCGCCGAACGAAATCTCGTTTGCGCTGAACGAGAACTTGTAAGCTGCGGATTTGGCTCTCCATCTGCTCACCCTCGCGTTTGAATCGCTGCGCGGCAGGCGCCAAGTAGGCCGCTTCAGCGGCTTCAAGGTCGCTGGTCAGCTCCAACAACTCATGTTGCTCGTTTTCGCTCAATCGCACGCGGTCGCGTGATCGCAATTCTCGAAACCGAGCGCTCTTTTGTTCATCCCACATGCTCTGTCTCCACTTGTGCAAAACCGCACGGCGTCATCGTAATTCCGCCACCCGTATTTTACCTCGTGCCCGGCTCATTGCCAGCAGTGGCATTGCGCGACATCATCGCCAGCATTGCCCCCGCGGCGGCCAGCGCCATGTCTTTCTGAGCGTCCCAGGCGTCGCCTTGCTGGCCGTTGTAGTGCTCCGCCCAGTCGGGCGCGAGAGCAACCGCCACGCACCACTCCATGATTTCATACGCCGCGCTGCCGGCCAAAATGCCCTGCACCGCCACCACGCCGCGCCAGACGCCGCGCACGCCCAGTTGACGCTCGATGATTTCAACAAGCGGAAAATAGAGCAACAGCCCGAAGGCGAAATGCACCAGGCGGTCGTAGTGGTTGCGCGTGAAGCCAAACACGGCGGAAATCGACCGGCCGAACAGCGCCGCCGACCAGTCGTCATACGGCACGTAACTGTAAAGCCAACGGGCGCCCAGCGCGTGCAACGCGAGAAACACCAACACCAGCCGCGCGCCGCCGCGGCTCAGCGCCCAGCGGCGGCGGCACCAACCCAACAGCGTCAGCGCGATGACGGTGGGAACGTGCTGCAAAACCAATTCGCGCGGATACGGCGGGTTCAGGCAAGTGGCCGCCCAAAACAGCAGAAACAACAAGAGGGGCAGACGGTCGGCCATGATCGTGGACGTGCTCCGGCATTCGCGCGCGGGCGCTAATTCGCCCGCTACATGAAGAGAGCCGCCGAGCAGGCGATTTATTCCCGCCGCTTCCACGACCACGTGCCCGTCGGAGGCGGGCACGCGGCCGTGGAAGCGGCGTATGGCGTGGCGGTCGCTTCATGTAGACGGCCAACGTGAAGTCTCCTCCGGGCAAGCCGGAGCCATCGGTTGAAGCGCACCGACTTGCTTGAGACGAGATTTATTCCGCCACGATCGGGGCTTGCCCCCGTCGAGCGCTGACTGACTGGCTAGATGTACGGCACCGAACGCACCCCCGTCTTCGCCTTGCATCCGCCGCCGCAGGCGGCGGATGCAAGGCGAAGACGGAAAGCATCTGGCGTGGCGTTCGTTCTAGCGTGTCAGTCATCGCTTCCACCGGGGCAAGCCCGGCGGTGGCGGTGCGGAACAACTCCGGTGTGGAATCGGCTCTTTGGCAAATGCTAGCGTTTGCCGCGGCCGGCGGATTTGGTGGGTTTGGCCGCGCTGGTGGTTTGCATTTTAAGCTTCTTGGCGATCTCGGCGCGCAACCGGTCGGCGTCGTGCCGCAGCCGCGCTTCCTTGGGCGCGTTCGACACTTTCTCCGCCCAACGCTTCAGCCAGGCGATGTGCCCCACCGCCGTCGAAACGTCAATCGGCACGATCTTGGGGCCTTGATGCAACATCTCCTCGCGCGTCTCGCGCAGATTGCTGACGATTTCCTCCACGTCGCGCATCATGGCGGCCACGTCTTCCGGGGTGCTGTCTACCTTTGCCATCCGTTCTCCTTGGTTTTGGTGGTTTTGATTTCGATACAGCATAGTTTTTAACTCGGTTAAACCGATATGTCAAACCCTTTGCACTTTCAAATTGGCGACCGCTTGGCGTTTTCGTGGTGTTTGAAAGGCAGGGCAACGGTGCGTGCGTATAGATGAGCGTTAGAGGCTATCCGAAAACTCGCCGTGGGGCGGGCCGCCGGCCCGTCTGACTGCAAAAGACGGCTCGGCGAGCCGCCCCACGATACGCCGCCACGGCGAAGTCCGAGTTTTCGGATAGCCTCTTACTGTCCGGATGAAGGATGAAGGATGAGGGATGAGGGATGAGGGAACATGTTCCC
>DASVGM010000666.1:0-8861 GCA_036379555.1 Pirellulales bacterium
GACGTTCACGCCACGTATGATCAGCATGTCGTCGAGGCGGCCGATCACGCCGCCCGGCAGCAGCACAAAGCCTGTTTGCTGGCGCTGGGGCCGCACAAGGTCGCCGGTGCGATAGCGAATAACCGGGCTGCCGGCACGGCCGAGCGTGGTGAGCACCAATTCGGCCAGTTCGCCATCGCCGGCGGGTCGCCCGGTGGCGAGCGCGCGGAATTCGGCGATGAACTCGCTTTCAATCACATGCAGGCCGCGGCGCGCGCGGTCGGCATAGCCCCAAGGACCGACTTCCGTCGCGCCGGCGTGATCGATCGCCACGGCGCGCCAAGCGCGCTCGATGCGCTCGCGCGTCGCCGCGATGGAACCGCCCGGCTCGCCCGCCAGAATCAACGCTCGAACGCCTAACGAACCGACGTCGATTTGCTTCTGACGCCCTACCTCGGCCAGATGTAAAGCGTAGCCGGGCGTGCAACAAACGATGCTCGCACCGCTGGTGCGAATCAACTCCAAGCGGTTGGCGCTCGGCATGCCGCCACCGGGCACAACCAGGCAACCGCGGGCCACCGCCGCGTCAAAGGCGCTCCAAAAACCGATGAACGGACCAAATGAGAAGGCCATCAGCACGCGATCGCGCGGCGTCGCCTCCGCCGCGTCGAGCACATACTGCCAGCAGTCGATCCAGCGCCGCCAATCGTCGGCCGTGTCGAGCACGATCAACGGCCGGCCGCGCGTGCCCGATGTCTGATGAAAGCGCACGTAGCGCTCCATGGGCCAGGTGCGGTTGGCCGCCAGGCCGCCTTCACCCCAGAGTTGCTCCTTGGTGGTATAGGGAAACTGCTCAAGTTCAGCCAGTTCCCGTAGCGGCAATGGAAACTGGCCCAGTGCCGGCGCATAGAACTGGTTGTCGGGACGGATTGTTTCCAGCAGCGCATTGAGCCGCGCGAGTTGCTCTCGTTCCAGCGCGTGCCGGTCGAGCGACTGCCAATGGGCGCGGAGTTCCGCGGAGCCGGGTATCACGATCTGCTCCGATTGTTATCTGAAACCGGAATGTGCATTTTCAACTCCCATCGTAAGCTCTTTCGTCTTCGTCTGGCAAGCCGCCCAGGGCCAGCTTGGAGCGCGGCGATTCATCGCCGCTTTCACTCGTCGCGAAGCGGCCTTTCTCCATAGCCCGCATTGCGCTCCTGCCCGTAGCCGGCTTCGTGACAAGTCGGGCCGCAAGAGGACCGGACCACACGTGCCGGTTTTGCCGGTCTTGCGCCGCCGGCGCGCCGCCGTTTTGCCCGAACAGGAATATTGACCTAAAGTTCCTTGTGCCTTGCCTACGCTCATCTGTCAGGCGCCGCGGGGCGGTCGCCCGTGTAGGATGGGCTTCCTAGCCCGTCACCAATCGACGGTGACGGGGCAGGAGGCCCATTCTACAGCCGCGGCGAATTTGACGATTAAGACTGGACAAGGCACTTGTCGGACGGCTCGACAGGCCGCCCGCCGCATTTCTTCATCGGTCAGACGGCGAGACACCTCGTCGAATTCACCATACAAATCAAACGAGGCCATGCATGACCACCTGCGAAGATTTGGCCGGCCGGATCCAGCGAATTCAGCCCGCGTCGGCGCCGCGCGACGTGGCGCGGCTCTGCCTGCTGTTGACCAACGCCATTGACGATCTGGCCGCGCTCGGCGACGATGCGTGCTTGACGGAGGCCTGGAAACAAACGGGCCTGCGGTTGCAAGCCGCCGGCGATCAGCACGCCGCCATGACGCAAGAGCTGGAAGACCTCGCCCGCGGCGACCCTGAAAAGTTCACTCCAGAGCAAATCTGGGTGCTGGTGCGGGCCATCAAGGTGCAAAGTCAGATTCTTTCGCTCTATGTCGGGCAATCGCCGCTAGACGTATGATAGGTTCGCCGGATAGCATAGACCCGAACGTAACAGCCCGCCCGAATCAAACCAGGGATGAACATGAACAAAGACGAGATTTTAGAAAAGCTGGCCGCCGGCGAGTTGCCCGTGGAAGAAGCCAAAAAACTGTTGGCCGAGGGTGAGCCGAAGCGCGGACAGCTTTACTGCAAAGTGAGCGAAAAAGGCGCCGTGAGCGTTTATGGCTTGCAGCGCATGCCGGTCACGCTCTATGTCGAACAGTGGCAGCGACTGCTCGACTACGGCGATGAAATCCGCCAGTTTCTCAAGGAAAACGACGCTAAGCTCAAACGCAAAGAGAAGTAGCAGGCGGGCGGCGCCCTGCCGACTGCTTTTCAAATCGCCCGCTCATAAATGCGGTAGGTTTTGTACCGCTGGCCGCCGACCACCTCGATCGTGCGGTTAATCAGATGGTTGTCTTCCAGCGTCCAGCCAAGCTCGGCGCCGGTCAAACCGGCCACATGTTTGCCGTATTCCAACGATCGTAAGATCAGCAGTTCCGCCACGCCGCGTCGCCGGAACGGTTCGAGAATTCCCAAGGCCATCAAGCGGGCCGTTCGCACGTGCCGCCGACTGAAATAGAGTTGAACCAGGCCCAGCGGCAGCCCCCACCTGAAGAGCCGGCCGTTCAGCGGCCGAATGGCTTCGTTCATGTCGGGCAAAGCCAGCGAAAAACCCACGGGTTCGTCGTCCACTTCCGCCAGCAGCAAAAGCTCCGGAATGGCGATCAGCTTGAGCTGCCGCGCCAGGTGCTGAAACTCGGCGTCCGTCATTTTGACAAAGCCCCAGTTGCGTTGCCAGGCCGCGTTGTAAACCCTCTTGCAACGCTCGATCTCGGCGTCCAGGTTGGCAAGATTCATGGCGCGGATTCGCACGCGGCTGCGCGCGGCCAATCGCTCCGCCCGTCCTTGCCACATCTTGAGCACGTCGCTGGAATCGTCATACCACCAGGCGTACAGATCCTTGGCCTTCTGCAAATCGCAGGCGTCGAGCAGGCGCTCGTAATAAGGCGGATTGTGTCCCATCATCAATCGCGGCGGTGCATCAAAGCCATCGATGAGCAGGCCGCAGGTGTAATTCAAGGAATAGTCGATCGGCCCGCGCAAGGTGTCGCGGCCGCGGGCGCGCAACCAGTCGGCGGCGGCATGGATTAGCGCGGTGGCGACTTCTTCGTCGTCGATGGCTTCAAACATGCCGAAGCAACCGACATTCGAGCCATGCTCGTGGTTGTAATTAGGGTCGTCGCTGACCAGCACCCGCCCGACGACGTGCCGGCCGCGGAAGGCCAGCAAAGGCGTCGCGGCGCCGTGTAAATAAAACGGGTGCCGTTTGGCGTCGATAAACTCGCGCCGCTCGACCAAGAGCGGAGGCGCCCAGTGGGGATCGTCGGCGTAAATCTCCCAGGGAAAGCGCACAAAAGCTTCGCGCAGCCGACGCCCCCTGGCCTCGCAAATGTGCATACTTTCGTGGGTTGTGGCCCGCATTTCCGTTTCGTGGGCCACCAGGTAACTTTCCATTGTCCACCGGCTTGGCAAAGGCATGCTCCGAGGACGCCGCCGCCGCCAAGACGCGTGAGGAGCCCTTAACCCGGATGATGTTGACGGCGCACAGCCGACATCATGCAAGGCCCGTTCCGAGTCCGGGTGAATCATCCGGGTTCAAAGTGCGGCGGTAGCATAGAGGGAGAACGACTTGCGGCACAAGACCGGATTTTGCGACAAAGGCCCGCGGCATTGCCCACCATGCGTGTACGGTGGGCAATGCCCGGGCGACGTAACCCCAGAACGACGTTTTGACCAGGCCCCGCTGGGCTGCTTCGTGATCGGCTGATTCGGATTGGAATCAACCGCCCGACGCAGCCGGTATCTTATCAGCCCAAATCTTCGGTGACCGGCTGATTCGGATTGGTGTAGAACTGGTCGCTGGCGAGTATCGCCAACTGGACGTTGTCCCAACCCGCACCTTTAGCCAGGGCGACGAGGAAAGGATCGCTGCCGTAGGCTGACGAAGGAAACGCTCCAAGATCCTGAATCTCGTTGGCCAAGGCGGCAAAATAGGGGTTGTCGTTATAGGGCCCGCCGTCAGTCGGGCCCTCCAGGTAGAGATTCTCCCAACCCGCGCCGGTGAGCATCGCCAGGTCGTTGATGGGGAAGCCTGCCGTGGTGCCCGGCGTGGCCAACGGGGTGCTGGCCGTTCCGCCTGGCACCGAGTAGAAACTGTCGAGCAGATCGTGAACCGCCTCGGGGCTACTGAGAATGTCACGGACGAGCCCGTCTCGATCTGTTGGATTGGCGGCCAGTTGGTTCTCCCAGAAGGTCAACGCTCCGGCCTCGGCGGGCCGTCCCAAGAGATCGTGATACAAGGCGTTGATCCAGCCTTGCGGCGTATTGCCGGCTTTGAAGTAGAATTCATCGGAGCCGAGGATTGCCGCCACGACAAACATCTCATCGCCGCTGCCGCGGCTCAGGCTGGGCGTACCGGGGTCGCCCATCTTGTTAGTCCAGTATGCCAGTCCGCTGGCATCCGGAGCGCGCTCCAGGAAGAGCTGGTACACGGTCGTAATGTAGTGGGCCTTGTACTCCGCGGAGTTCATGAAGCTCTGAATCAAGGTCGCATGGCCGAGTATGTTGTCGTGAGCCTCCAAGTACGACACGGCGGCCGTGAACCCGCCTGAGTCGGGCTCGCGGCCCAGCAGTTCGCGGTAGAGGTTATGCACGAAGGTTTGCGGCGTGCTGTCGCCCGGCACTCCGGCCAAAAAGCCGACGCCCGGCGGCAGCGCCACCGTGGCCGTGCCGGTGGCCGTGGCCGAGGCGGTGCCCGGCGCGTCGTCGGTCAAAACAACCTTCAACGGATAGTTGTTTTCTTCAACATACAGGTGACTGCCGCTCACGGTCAGCGTACCCGCCGAACCGCTCACGGTCCCGGCTGTGATCGTGCCGTCGCCCCAGTCGATGGTGGCCGTGAAATCGCCGGCCGAGTTAGCCGGATAACCGGTGTTGGTGAAGGTGGCGACCGTGCCGCTGAACGTGGCTCTCTCGACGGCACTGACGGTGGCCGATACCGGCGCGAGCACGTCGGCGTCATGCACGGTGACCGTGCCGTTGGCCGTGGCCGAAGCGGTGCCCGGCGCATCGTCGTTGATGACGACCGAGACCGGCGCCCCGACCAGTTCATCCACGTACAAATGGCTGCCGCTGACGGTGAAAATGCCGTTGGATCCACTAATGATGCCAGGCGCCGTCGTTCCATCGCCCCAGGTAATCGTCGCTGTAAAATCAGTCGCGGGATTGCCGGGGTAGGCAACATTGGAGAAGATGGCCACCGTGCCATTAAAGGTGGTGCCTTCCGTCGCGTCGACCGCGACCGTGCCCACCGGCACAAGCGTATCGCCTTCGAGGATGGTGGCAGTGCCGATGGCGGTGGCCGAGGCGGTGCCGGGGGCGTTGTCGTGCAGGGTTACCGTGAGCGGGAGCCCCGTACTCTCGTCGGCATAAAGATGGCTGCCGCTGACGGTGAGCGGCGCGCCCGATCCGCCGGTAACGGTGCCGACCGTGTCTGGGTTGCCATCGCCCCAGGTGATGGTGGCCGTGAAATCGCTGGCCACGTTATTGGGGTAGCCGGTATTGGTGAAGGTGGCGACCGTGCCGCTAAAGGTGCTTCCTTCGGTGGCGGTAAGCGTGGCCGAAGCCGGCGCGAGCACGTCGCCCTCGGCCACGTTGGCTGTGCCGGTGGCCGTGGCCGTGGCGGTGCCGGGCGCATCGTCGCTCAAAGCAACACTCAGGGAATATGATTTTTCGTCGCCATACAGATGGCTACCGAACACGGTGAGCGTGCCAGCCGAGTTAGTGACGCTGGTGGCGGCGCTCATGCTGCCGTCGCCCCAGTTGATCATGGCTTTGAAGTCGCTGCCGGGATTGGTGGGATAGCCCGTGTTGATGAAGGTGGCCACCGCGCCACTATAGGTTGTCCCTTCCGTGGCGTTGAGCGTGGCCGCTATTGGGTTGAGCACATCGCCATCGGCCACGATCTGGGAAAACGTCGCGCTTGTGGTAAAGGGTGGAGCGGCCGTCGTTTCGACCGCGGTCACCGTGAGAGTGACCTTCCCTTCATCCTGATACACATGGCTGCCCGATATTGGGTAAAAACCATTCGATCCGGTTACCGTGCCGGAGGTCACGGTGCCATCGCCCCAGTTAATCGTGGCGGTATAGTCCGCGGCGGGGTCGATACTGCCGGGATCGAGAATCGCGCTAACGGCGCCGGTGAAGGTATGGCCTTCCGTGGCGCCGACGGCGCCGGGAAAGACCGACATGTCCGCTTCCGCGACGCTGGCGTCGCCAATGGCCGCAACAAGGCTGGCGCCGCCTACATCGTTGATGACAATAAAGCCGCCGTAGAGGCCATCCTCGGCATACAGGTGCGACGTCGTTACCGTGTAGTTTCCGCCGCTGCCGCTGACCTGCGCCGAAGTGAACGAAGAGGATGTGCCGTCACCCCAATGGATCGTGCCGCTAAAGTCGCTCGTGGGCGCGCCGGTGTTGGCGTCGCTGAAGGTGGCTGTCAGCGTGTTGGCGACGACCCCTTCGGTGCCGGCGGTGATCGTGGCTGTGCCTGCCGTCAGCGTGGCGTCACTCACGTTGGCGCTGCCAGTGTCTGTCACAGGGCTGGCGCCGCCAATATCCTTGATGACAACGGAGAGAGGTTTGACGCCCTCCTCCGCATACAGGTGTGAGTCGGTGATCGTGTAGTGTCCGCCGCTACCGCTGACTTGTGCCGAGGTGAACGGAGAAAGTGTGCCATCGCCCCAATCGATCGTGCCGCTGAAGTCGCTGGTGGGCGCGCCGGTGTTGGCATCGCTGAAGGTGGCTGTCAGCGTGCTGGGAGTGACGCCTTCGGTGCCGACCGTGGCCAAAGCGGTGCCGGCCGTCAGTGTCGCGTCTCTTACGGTCGCCGCACTCGTGCCGGTGTCAGTCACCGTCTGGCCGCCAACGTCTTTGATGATCACCTTCGGCGTGTAGGTGCCATCCTCGGCATACAGGTGCGACATCGTCACCGTGTAATTCCCACCGCTGCCGCTGACCTGCGCCGAGGTGAACGGTGTGAGTGTGGTATCGCCCCAATCGATCGTGCCGCTAAAGTCGCTCGTGGGCGCGCCGGTGTTGGCATCCGTGAAGGCGGCCGTGAGCGTGCTGGTAACGACCCCTTCGGTGCCGACCGTGGCTGAAACCGCGCCGGGCGTCAGCGGTGCGTCGTCCACATTGGCCGTGCCGGACAGCGTGGTATCGACGGGGCTAGTGGGATTGGTTGTGTCCTGTACGGTGATCGTCAGGGTGTGTGGCGAGCCGGCCGGAGTTTCCTCGCCATAAGTGTGCGAGCCAGTAACTGCGGCGGTCGCGCCCGAGAAGGCGACGGTACCGGTGCTTGCCGGCGTGCTATCTCCCCAATTGATGGTTGCAGTGTATGAATCGCCAACCAACTGAGGCGCGGTGACGGTGAAATTGGCAACTGGGACATTACTCAAAGCAGCGCCCTCTGTCGCGGTAATCGTCGTCTCAGGTGAGACGGGATTAATGGAGAGCATCTGCCGCACTTCCAAGGCTTCGATGCGCAGCGACCCGAACTGTCGCTTCTGCTTGCGGCGGTGCTTTTGTCGACGTTCGCTTTTGTCGGAACCGAACGGCCTAAAACGCTGAAACAACATTGCAGTAACCCTCCAGGTGTTGGAAGCGCCGTCGAAATGCCTCGGTTGCTACGATGCGACAAAGGAGATGACTTAGGCGCTTTCGTAAAAAAGTAACGACTAGGCGGTTAAGGTAATCTTTTGCGAGTGCTAGTCAATCCCCCCCGGAAAATAATTTGACCAATGAGCGATAAGCCCCTGGCGGATGGGGTCCAAACCGGCTTCAGCGAAGCTTTATTGCGCACCAGGCCCGTAGTTGGGTCGTGGCATCTGTTTACGGCTAAAATTCTGCCACGCAGACTGTCGTGCGTACTCGGGGGCATACAGCCGGCTAGCGAAGAGCGGCAAGGCTGATGTGAGATGATTGGAGTTGCGGGGGGGTTGCATTTACCATACTGGTACTGCAATCTATATGTTCTCTTCGTGGAACGCGAAAATAGCAGGAATATAGCCTTATTGCCATTTCCATCCGAGGTTTAGTCAATGGATATCGCGCCGTTTACGTCGCATCCCTCGAACGAAGTTCTCAAGCAACTCGCCCTGGGCCTTTTAACCGACGAAGAGTTGGCGTCGCTGGAAAGCCATTTGGAAGGCTGCCCGCTGTGCAGGCGAACGCTGTCGGAGGCAAACGGCTCGAACTCTAAGATCGAGTCCCTGTGGCAGGCTCCGCCAACGCTCGACGGCCTGTCTGAAATCACCGACCTCCCGGAAACTCAGTTTTTCAAGACACCGTCAGTTCCCGGCGGCGGCACGGCCTCCGACAACGACGAGGAAGATTACCGTTTTCTTTCGGCCGCGCAGGCGCCGGACGAGCTTGGTCGTTTGGGTCCGTATCGAGTGCTGCGCGTGTTGGGCAGCGGCGGCATGGGCGTGGTGTTTGAGGCGGAAGATTTGCAGCTTATGCGGCGCGTGGCGCTGAAGGTAATGAAGCCCGGTGCCACCGTCGGCGTCGCGGCGCGCAAACGCTTCTTGCGCGAGGCGCAGACGGCCGCGTCGGTCGAGCACGATCATATTGTTCCGGTTTACCAGGTGGGCGAAGATCACGGCGTGCCCTTCATCGCCATGCCGCTCTTGCGCGGACAGACACTTGCCGAGAAACTGGCGTCTGCACAGGACGGGATGCGTTCAGGGCTCGGTGACGTTCCGGCGGAGGAGGATGGGCCTCCTGGCCCGTCCAGTCACAAACGGGACGGCCTGAGAAGGCCAGGGCTTTTAACATCTTGCCTAATTGTCGCGAAGCGCAGTAAGTTGGTGCCGTATAAGGAAGT
>DASVGM010000667.1:0-8639 GCA_036379555.1 Pirellulales bacterium
CACCGACATCAGTGAGACTGCCCTCAAGGCGGCCCGGCAGGCGATTTATCGCGAGCGCGCGGTGGCGGAAGTCAGCCCCACGCAATTGCGGCGATACTTTGAGACGCTCGCCGACGGCGTCTCTTGGCAGGTGCGTCCGGCTGTGCGAGAGCTGGTTGAATTGCGACGACACAATCTGTTGGAACCGCCGCGTCTGCCGCCGTTCGATTGCATCTTCATCCGCAACGTGCTGATCTATTTCGATCGCGACTCAAAGCGAACCGTGATCGCGAATCTCATCGGGGCCTTGGCGCCGGGCGGGTTTCTGGTGGTCGGACCATCTGAAGGCATTTACGACATGCTCGCTCCGCTGGTCAAGCAGGCGACCTACCTCTATCGAAAAACCTGACGGCGAAAACAGGCGAACATGAGCGACGAACTTGATCTTTCGACCGGCCTGCCGTCCGCTGAGATGGCCCAGTACCTGCAGATGTATCTGGACGAAACGGGCGAGCAGTTGGACGCGCTGGTGGAGTCGCTGCTGCTGTTGGAATCGAATCCGACCGACGCCGGGCAACTCAACGAATCATTCCGGTTGATTCACTCGATCAAGGGTTCGTCGGCCATGATGGGCCTGAGCGGCGTCACTGTCTTGACCCACCACCTGGAAAGCCATTTTGAACGGCTGCGATCCGGCTTGCGCGAGCTCGATCAGGCTGCGATGGCGCTGATTCTCCGCTCCATTGACTTTCTGCGGCAGTGCAATCACCGTTTGAGATCGGGCGAAACGCTGGCATCGGCGCCCGACTTGCTCGACGAGCTTAGCGCCCTTGGCTCGGACGCCGTGCCAACGGCAGTCTGGCCGCGAGAAATCATCGCTCCGGTTGTCGCACCGCCTCCCTCGGCGCCACCCCTCCCGGCAACAACCAACTTTCGCCTGCTCGTGCAGTTCGAGGCTGAGTTTCCGCTGGCTGATCTGAAAGCCGAACTGGTGCTGACACGGCTGGCGGAAATCGCCCAGGTGCGCGACACGCGGCCCGACCGATCACAACTTGAGCGCGTCGCCGAAACGCATTTGCTCGAGGTGCTGTTGGCATCCGCTCGCTCGGCCGCCGACGTGCGCGCCGCGGCCGACGTGCATGGCGTCGAACTGATCGAAGTCGATCCAGGCGCGACGACGTTCGCTTCGCCCGAAATAATGTCCGGCCCAACCGCGGCCGCGGCACCTGCCGGCATGATGGACGAAGACTTGCCGGCCGCCGATCTTGGCGCGGCCGCGGTCTTGGAAAAAACCGACGAGCCGACGCGGGCCGATTCGCCGCAACTCGCTGCCGCCGATGACGCCCACGACGGCAAGTCGAAAGTCGTTGAGACCGTGCGGGTCGATATCGCCAGGCTCGACAAATTGATGAACCTCACCGGCGAGTTGGTCGTCAACAAGGCGCGATTCGCGCAGGTTGCGCGGCAAATGGCCCCGGCTTTCAGGAAATCGAGCCTATCGGGGCGGGCACGCTCGTTCGGCCAGTCGATGAGACGCGCCATCGACTTGATGAAACGGCACGCCGGCAACGGCGCCGGTGTGAATTGGGCCGAACAATTGCACGATCTCGAAACCGAGCTCGCCGTGCTCGAAACTCAAGCGAAATTGTGGGAGGAAAGCCGCCGCGGCTTCGGCCGGATGATCGAAGCCATCGATCAGATGGCGCGCGTCTCCGACAATTTACAGCGCGGGGTACTCGCTACTCGGATGGTGCCCGTCGCGCCGTTGTTCAACCGCTTCAAACGCGTCGTGCGCGACACCGCTCTGGAAATCGGCAAGCAGGTACGGCTGGAGATTCACGGCGAGAAGACGGAGCTTGACAAGCGCATGATCGACGAGTTGGGCGATCCGCTCATCCACCTGATTCGCAACGCCATCGATCACGGCATCGAGCCGGCCGAGGTGCGCGTCGCCCGCGACAAACCCGCCGCCGGCGTCATTCACCTGGAAGCGTCGCACAGCGGCAACAACGTCTACATTGTCGTGCGCGACGACGGCGGCGGCATCAACGTCGACAAAATCCGCCGCCGGATCGTCGAGCGGGGCCTGCTGGCCGGCGCCGCCGCGCGCGAGCTTTCCGAGCGCGAGGTGATCGACTATATCTGGCATCCCGGCTTCAGCACGGCGGAGGCCGTCTCGGACATTTCCGGCCGCGGCGTGGGAATGGACATTGTCAAAACGCGCATCGCCGAATTAAACGGCGTCGTCGAGGTGCGGCACACCGCTCGGCTGGGCACGACGTTTATCATCAAGCTGCCGTTGACGCTGGCCATTGTCCGCAGCCTTTTGTTTGGCGTGCGCGACGGCGTGTTCGCCGTGCCGATCGACAACGTGCGCGAAATCGTCTCGGTGCCCGTCGATCAGGTGATCACGGTGCATGGGCGGCGGACGTTCGATCTGCGCGGCTCGTTCATCCCTTTGGTCGGCATCGACGATGTTTTTCAATGGCGCGCCGAAGAGGAGCCGCCCGCCGGCGCCGACGCGCCGGTCAAACGCTTTCAGGTGGTCATCTTGCACGCCGGCGACAAAAACATGGGACTGAGAGTGTGCGAGTTGCACGGCACGCAGGAGATTGTCATCAAATCGCTGGCGGAGAATTTTATTCATCTTCGCGGACTGTCGGGCGCCAGTATACTGGGCGACGGCAGTGTTTGTTTGTTGCTCGATGTCGCCCAAGCGATTGTCATGGCCGGCGAATACCGTCCGCAACGGTCGCGAGTGTAAGCGGTGTAAGGCCATGCTCAACGAACCACAACTTGCCGCCTTGACCCTCCTCTTCCATCGTGGATCGAACGAGGCGTCGCTCGCCCTTTCGCGATGGGTTGATCGTCGCGCTCGCGTCAGCGTGGATCGCGTCGAACAAGTCGCCCTGGCCGACGCGGCCGGTGAACTTGGCGATCCGGAGCAACCGATTTGCTGTTGTCTGATGAGTCTCGCCGGCGGCGTCACCGGGCAATTACTCATGACGTTCGACAATGCCCACGGTTTGGCCCTGGCCGACATCATTCAGGGGCTGCCGGCGGGCACGTCCAAGGAATGGGGTGAAATGGAGCGGTCGGCGGTGTTGGAAACGGCCAATATCCTTGGTTGCGCCTATCTGAATGCGCTGGCCCGATCGTTTGCCACAACGGACGCGGCGGCCGACGTCTTGCTACCGTCGCCGCCGAGGTTCGCGCGCGACTTCGCGGCGTCGCTGCTGTCGTTCGCCCTGCTGGACCAGGCCGCGGCCTCCGACCTTGTTTTCCTGACCCATACGGAGTTTCATATCGAAGACTCGCCCCTGACTTGCGAGCTGCTGTTGATTCCCGATCGTCACTGCCTGGCGGCATTGCGCCACGTTTTTGATCATTGACTCCCGCTACCACACAAGGTTATTTCATTCCACCTCGTCGCCGCCCACGAAATGCCAGCTCCCGCCAATTCTAGCCGTATGGCGTCGTTGCCGATGGGCGAGATCGCCGTCGCCCGGTCAAGCGGCGCGCTGCGCACGCTGCTGGGTTCCTGCCTCGGTTTGGCGCTGTACGATCGCAAGCTTAAAATCGGGGCATTGGCGCACATCGTACTGCCGGATTCGCTGGGCCGCGACGAACATCCGGGCAAATTCGCCGACAGCGCCGTACCACACATGATCCATCGCATGCGGGAACTTGCCGACAACCATCCACTACGCTTGCAGGCCAAATTGGCCGGCGGCGCCAACATGTTCGCCACGACAAGCGCGGCCAACACGGTCGGCGCGCAAAACGTGTCGGCCGTCGAGCGCATCCTGGACGAATGTCGCATTCCCGTCGTCGGCCGTCACTGTGGCGGCGAGCAGGGACGCAAAATGACCTTGGATCTGGCCACGGGCGCCGTCACCATCGAGATTGTCGGCGCCGAATCCTTCACCCTTTAGCGAGTCGCCCCATGGCAAAACGAGTCTTGATTGTCGACGACGCTCTGATCATGCGGATGCGCATCAAGGAAATCGCGCTCGACGCCGGCTGGGAAATTGCCGGCGAAGCGGCCGACGGCCAGGAAGGACTGGACCGGCACCGCGAATTGTCGCCAGACCTGACCACGCTCGACATTGTCATGCCCAACCTCGACGGCGTTTCCGCGCTGCGGCGAATCAAAGAGGAGAATCCCGCCGCCCAAGTGGTGATGGTCAGCGCCGTCGACCAGAAGAGCAAACTCACGGAATGCATCCGCCTGGGCGCGATGGATTTCATCGTCAAGCCCTTCGACAAGGCGCGGCTGAAAAGTTTCTTCACCAAATACGGAGGCGAGAAGCCGCTGTGACCGGCGACCTGCTGAGAATTCTGGTGGTCGACGACTCAGCCCTCTATCGGCAGTTGGTGCGCAACGTGCTGGCCGGCGTGCCGCGGGTAGAGGTGGTGGGAGTCGCGCGCGGCGGACATGAGGCCGTCGATAAAGTGGCGGCGCTGACGCCCGACCTGCTGACGCTCGACGTGAACATGCCGGGCCTTAGCGGCATCGATGTGCTGCGCGCGTTGCGCCGGCAGGGTTCTGCGGCCAAGGCGATCATGCTGAGCGGTCTGACGGCCGAAGGCGCCCAGGTGACAACCGACGCCCTGCTGGAAGGCGCGTTCGACTTCATCCTCAAACCCTCGGGGCCGAACGCCGAAGCGAACCGCGCCGCCCTACTGGCGGCGTTGAGTGAGAAGATTCAGGCGTTCCGCGATAGCCGGCCCTGCCACGCCGCCGATCGCCGTGGGCAGCCGCGTGCTTGGCCTGATTCACCCGTGACGGCCAAGGGACGAGCGAGCGCGGCGGAAGCAACCGCGCGCTTCGACATGGTGGTCATGGGCACTTCCACCGGCGGGCCGGTCGCCCTGCGCGCGATCCTGCCGCATTTGCCGGGCGATCTTTCCGTGCCGGTGATGATCGTGCAGCACATGCCCCCCAATTACACGCATTCCTTGGCCCAGCGGCTCAATGAGTCGTCGCAGATCGAAGTGGTTGAGGCGTGCGACGGAATGACACTCGAACCGGGCTGGGCGTTCATCGCCCCTGGCGGCCGGCAGATGAAAATCAGCCAACGCGCCGGCAGGCCCGTCGTGAGGCTTACCGACGACCCGCCCGAAAACAGTTGTCGGCCGTCGGTCGATTATCTTTTTCGCTCGGCGGCTGAAGTCTTTGGCGGCGGAGTTCTGGCCGTGGTTTTGACCGGCATGGGCCGCGACGGCCTCGCCGGCTGTCGGTCATTGAGAGCCCAAGGCGCGTTGATCGTGGCTCAACATCCCGACGGTTGCGTCGTCTACGGCATGCCCAAGGCCGTCGCCGAAGAACAGCTCGCCGACCACATCCTGCCGCTCGATGAAATCGCCGGCTTCGTAACTCGCCGCGTATTTTCCAAGTGAGACTTCCTTGCCTATGACAAACACAAATCGGCCGACGCCGGCTCGGCTTGTGCTGATCGCCGAAGACAGCCGCATTCAAGCCAAGATTCTCGAAAGCCGCCTGGCGCAGTCGGGCTACGAAGTGCTGGTGGGGAACGACGGCGCGGCCGCTCTCGAACTGGCTCGTCGGCGGCGGCCCGACATCATCATCTCCGACATTGAGATGCCGCGCATGACCGGCTATGAGTTGTGCCACGCGGTGAAACACGACGCAACCCTCAGCGATGTGCCGGTCATCTTGCTTTCGACGCTGGCGGATTCCGTCGACATCATCAAGGGGCTTGATGCCGGGGCCGACAATTACGTCACCAAGCCTTATGATCCAAACTACTTGCTGGCGCGCGTCGAGTCGTTGCTCAAGACGCCCCTGGATGACGCCGGCCCCGACGACGAGTTGGCGGTGACGCTGGCCGGTCAGACGTTTCACGTCAAATCGGGCCGGCGCCAGGTGTTGAACCTGCTGGCATCGACGTTTGAGAACGCGGTCGAGAAAAACCGCGAGCTGCATCGGCTGAACGAACAGCTTGTTCTCGCCAAGGAAAAGCTCCAGCAATGGAACGCCGAACTGGAAACACTCAATCGCAAGTTGGACGTGGCCAATCAGCGAATGAGCCACGGCTTGCAAGCGGCGGCGCGCGTGCAGCAATCGCTCTTGCCGGCGGCCGGTCTGGAAACACCGTCGCTCAGCTTCGCCTGGAAATACATTCCCTGCGACGAATTGGCCGGAGATTTTTTGAATTATTTCCGGCTCGATGACCGCCACATCGCCTTGTTTGTCGTCGATGTGAGCGGCCACGGCGCCGCCTCGGCGCTGTTGGCCGTCGCGGTGGGCCGGCTGCTGACTCCGCACTGCTCCGAGTCATCGCTTTTGATTCGGCCGGGCGACAGCCCATCGCAACCGCGAATCACGCCGCCGGCGGAGGTGGCCGGCGAGCTGAACCGCCGCTTTCCGATGGAATCGCAAAACGAACACTATTTCACGATGATCTACGGAGTTTTGGACACGCTCACGCACGAGCTGCGTTATGTCGTCGCCGGGCACCCGCCGATCGTCCAGGTGTCCGCCGGCGGCGAGTGTCGTTGCCTGGACGGCGACGGTTTCGCGGTGGGCATGATCGACGACGTCGATTACGAAGAGCAAACGATCGCCTTACAACCCGGCGACCGGCTATTCCTTTATTCCGACGGTGTGCCGGAGGCGATGAACGCCGAGTGCGATGAATTCACCGGCGCGCGAATGCGGGAAATTCTTCAGAAGGCGCACGCGAAATCACTGCTGGACAGCATCCATGTTCTGCTGGCCGAGGTGAGCGATTGGTGCCAACCCAACGGGCCGCTGGACGACGTTTCCATTCTCGGTTTGGAGATTTCCGGCACTCAGCGATTTGATGCACAAATCGTCTGCGAATAACGCGGATGGGCACCTGTCAGTGGGCGCTTAAAGGAGACCAGCGCGAGGCGCTTCAATGGAGACCAGTTGGACTAAGCAGCCGTGAGTGGTTTCGCTGGATGGTTTGGCGTTCCAAACCACCCAATCGAGATGACTCATGGCGAACCAACTGGCAATGGATAAAGTTCAGGCAATCAAGGGTTTAGAAGAAGCCGGGCTGTCGGAACGGCTGATCGCCGCCACGCTGTCGATCAGCCGAAAGGCCGTCCGGCGGCATTTGGGCCGTGGGAGCCCAAAGGACACCAAAGCGCCCACCGGGTTAGACACTACCGGACAGCGACGCCACGCCGGCGGCAAACGCCAGGTCCGCCCGCGCTTCGGCAAGCGAGGGTTGCGCCGCGGCCTCGCTCACCGCCGGGAGAGTTTCCACGGTGTCCTCAAGCTCCAACCGGGCGAAATGCCGCCGCAAGCCGGCGCATTGCGGACAATAAATCGGCGGATCTTCACCGTGAAAATGGTGGCCGCAACGCTCGCATTCCCAAACCGGTGGACAATAATCGCGTTCGCCGGTGGCGGCGGCCCGCGTGTCGCGCAAGCGCTCGCGCCAAAAGGAGCTGAAGGTCTGTCCGGGTTTGTGCCGCAGATAAAACTCTCGCAGCACCTCTTCCACAAGTTGCGGCAATTGATCGACGTCGACGCCGGTTTTGTAGGGCAAGGCCAGGTGCAGTTGACTGTTGATGCCGCCGCCCAAATAAACGTCAAAACCTTCGCGCGTGCCCAGCAGCCGCCGCACGCGCACGCCTTTCAAGCCGATATCGGCCGTGTGGTGCAGCGCGCAGGCGCTCGGGCAACCACTGATGTGAATGCGGATGCCGTGCATGGCCAACGCGCGGCGGCGCAGTTCGTCAATCAATTTCAACGCATGGGCCTTCGTTTCCGTGACGGCGATGTTGCAAAACTGCTTGCCGGTGCAGGCCACGACGTTGCGCACGATCGAATCCGCCTGGCCGCTTAATCCATAGCGCGCGGCCATCGTGGCCACGGCGTCCTTAAAACCTGTGGGAACGTCGATCACGACGATTCCCTGGTCGAGCGTGCAACGCAGCATGCCGCTGGCCCAGCGTTTGGCGGCGATCGACAGTCCCTCAAGCTGCTGCCAGCCGAGCCGGCCCACCGGCGCCGCCAAGCCCAGCGCCCATTTGCCCGCTTGCCGCTGCCCAAGCCAGCCGACCAGGTCGTCGTGCCCCGCCGGCAATTCCGGCGGCGAGGTGCAGGGCACGAGCGGTATCTCCAACCGCTGATCAAGCTCCGCGAGCACGCCTTCCACACCCAGCGCTTCCACAAGATAGGCGAAGCGTGCCCGGTCGCGCTTCTCACGCGAGCCTTGCTCGCAAAAGAGATTCAGCAGCGCTCGCACCACTTCCACCACACGCTCCGGCGGCACCAGCACCGGCAGATGGCTGGCCAAATGAGGATTCTGTCCCTGGTTGCCGCCGACGACCAGGTGAAACATCGTTTCGCCGTCAGGTCCGCGGGTCGCCAAGAGGCCGATGTCTTGCGTCCAATAGTGCAAGCTGGCGCCCGGCTTGCCGCAAATGCCGATGTTGAACTTGCGCGGCAGGTCGGAATAAAAGCGATCGCCGAGAAACAACTCGGTGACCTCGCGACACAGCGGCCGCGCGTCGATCAACTCTTCGGCATCGACGCCGCTGAGCGGATGGCAATAGACGGTGCGTACGTTGTCGTGCCCCGTTTGCTGAGCGGTCAGTCCAACCGCCTTGAGCCGCTCGAGCGCCTTGGGCACGTTCGCCAGCGACAAACCTTGCAC
>DASVGM010000668.1:0-9967 GCA_036379555.1 Pirellulales bacterium
GTTGTCGGCCGAAAGCAAATCGTCTTCCCCCCAGGTCGCCAAAACACCCCCCACAGCCGCCCGGTCTTTAGGCAGCAGGATATACCCCAACGCGATGTTGGAGCTTTTAATTCCAAGCGCCGGCGCCAAGTGCCGGTAAAGTGGCAACTGCAAGTCGGTCCAGGTGTCTTTACAGCGATGCGTGGCGTCGGGCGATTTGCCTGTGTCCGATGTCTTATAATCAAAAATCACGTAGCTTCCGTCGCGCTCGTTCCGGTCGATGCGATCGACGCGGCCGCGCAGCAACATCGGCTCGCCGCCGGCGACCGGCAACGAAACACGATCGGCTTCAACAACCTCGACTTCGGTTTTGAAAATTCGCCATTCTTGAGCGGCCCAGTCGGCTTGCCAGTGCGCGAAGGCGCGCAGCCGCAAACGCAACTGCTCGATCTGCAACTGCACGGCCGGCCGCCGCTTTTCGCCGTATTGGCTCCGCGCCTGGCGATCGAGCTCGGCGTTCAGGAAGGCGATGATCTTTTCGGCGTCCGTCAGACAAGCGTTGTCGGGACACTCGCCAAACGCTTTGAGCACGTCATGGGCCAACGAACCAAAAGCCGGCGCATCAAGCTCTTGCGCCGCGTCGCTCAGCGACTTGAGTTTCTCAATGTAACGCAAGTAGTAACGAAACGGACAATCCAGGTAATGGCGAAACTGCGTGACACTCATGCTCCTGGGCGCCTCGCCTTCTCGCGGCGGCTCTTGCGCCGCTAATCGTGAGTGAATCAGCCCCGCGGGCAGCCCGTGCGGCACACGAGCGGGCGCCGCCGGCTTCGACTCACCAAAATAGTCGAGCACTCGTCGCGGAATTTGTTCACGCGGGCAAGCAAACACCAACCGGCTGGGCGAGAGCGGATCTCCCTCGCTTGAGCGCCGGCCGGCGATCAGATGCAGGTCTCTGGAACCGGCGAGCACGGCCAGCGCGTAAGCGTCACGCGCATAGCGCCGGTCGTTGTCGAGTAGGCCGAGTTGCCGCCGCAGGCCGTTGGGCAAGAAAGGATCGGAGTTGATCGACGACGGCACGAAGCCGTCGTTAAAACCGGTGACCACGAGCGCCGGCGCGTCGTCGAGCGACAATTCAAGCCAACCCAGACATTCAATCGCCGCGTGGCCGGAAGGCGGCGGAACCGGATCGTTCTCAATCTGCCGCAAGAGCAAACGCGTCGCGTCGGCGGCTGGCCAACGGCCGGACAGATCAGCATCGGTTTGAAAGGCCTGTCGCAAAACGTCGTGAATCGCTTCGCAGGCCGCCAAAGTCACACGGCCGTGGTGGCGGTCGCGATCGAGCTTACGCCACTGATAGACCGCGACGATCAAGGCGGCGATCTCCGTGGACCAGTCCGACAGCGTCCGCTGTTTGCCAAAAGGCTCCAGCAGCCGCGTGAGCTTTGTCTCCATCGCCGCGATGCGCTCGTTGCTCGACCTGAATGAAGCGCCATCCACGCCCGTCGGCAAATGCCGGCTATACCATTTGTCGAGCGCGATGAGCCAATCGCCCGCTTTAACGTCACTCAAATCGTCACCGCCGGCCGGAACGCCGGCTAGCCAGGCTTCCAGATCGGGATGGCGCACGAGCGCGGCGAAATCAGCGAACCGCTTGCCGTCCAGATAGTCGGCGATGGCGGCCAACAGCCGGAAGGGGCCGGTTTGCTTTACCAACAAAGCTTCGCCATATCGAGATCGCAGATCGAATTGATGAAAACACCGCTCCAGATAGGGCACGACGCTCGCGTCTGGCACGCCGACCGTGATCTCGTCGACCGCGTACCGCCCGGCATAACCGGCCAGCGCCTCCATCACCGCCGTCGCTTGCTCGGCGGGGTTCTCCGCCACGACAAGCCGCCGCGGGTCGATCTCGACGTGGGCGTGTCGCCACGCCGCGGTGATCATCGCCCCCAGTTGGTCAAAGCGGTCGGCCATCTCTTGGGGGGCATAGATGAGCGAGGTGACACGTTCGGCCAGCGGATCAAGCAATCGCTCAACCACGGGCGACGGATCGGCCACGCCGATCAGCACGATGTCATGGTCGGTATGGCTGGCTTGCGCCGCGATGGCGTGGAGCCGGGCCAACTGGGTGTCGCGCAGTCCGAACTTGTTCAACTGGCCGACGTAAGTCTCTTGAATGGCCGCCAGCGCTCGCCAGCGTTCGGCCTCGGCCGCGGCCGCGTCAGGCGAGAGCCGCAGCGTGCTTTCCGGGGCAAAGCCTCGCTGGGCGACGTCCTTGAACATCAATCCATGCCCGGCCAACTCGCCGTGCAGTCGCTGTAGCAGGTCAGCCAGTCCGAGCCAACGCGCCCGGTCTTTGCGATCGGGCGGTTCCGGGGTCAAGCGACGAAGTTTGCTCTCGTCGGTTTCTTCCAACGCCCGCAGCCAGGCAAGCTGGCAGCAGAGTGGATCGGCGTAACGGCCGGCGGGCGGATACAACTTCTCCGGCAAATGGCCGACGGTCGTGAACTGCGGCGGCGTGAGCGCCAGTTGCCGCCGCTCGGCTTGTTCCACCAGCAATTCCAGCAGGCGTCGCCCGGCACGCGCACCCGGCAAGACCACGACGGCGCCGCCAAGATCGGCGGCCATGGGAGTCGCGTAACGCGCCAGCAGCCACTCGGCCGCCTGTTCGAGCGCGGGGCGGTTCCACTGCAAAAAAACTCGTTTGGGCAACATGCCAAAGCTCCTGATGAACGTGCGTTTCGCATTATGCGATGTTTCACGGCGGAACGCCAGCGCTTGGAGCGCGGCGAGCACCTGCCCGGCGTCAGCCGTCGCTGCTTACAACGCCGAAGTGGGCCGATTCAAGCGAACCCTTCGGGGCGGTTCCATCGACGAGTTCGTGCGGTACGCAGAGCCAAGCGCGAGACAACTCCCGACTTTTCGGCTAAACTGCCAGCAAACCGAAATTGCAATGCCAGGAGCTTGAAATGAATCAAAACGCACGACACGACGCCTTCGGCGCACGCGAAACTTTTGACGCCGGCCAGGGCCGCGTCGGCATTTACCGCCTCTCCAAACTGGAAGACGCCGGACTTTGCCGAATGGCCGAACTCCCCTTTTCGATCCGCGTTCTGCTCGAATCGGTGTTGCGCAATTGCGATGGCTACCAGGTCACGGAAGAGCACGTGAAGCATCTGGCCGGCTGGCGGCCCGACGCGGCCCCCGATGTCGAGGTTCCCTTCAAGCCGGCACGGGTCGTGTTGCAAGACTTCACCGGCGTGCCGGCCGTGGTCGATCTGGCCGCCATGCGGAGCGCCATCCGCCGGCTCGGCGGCGACGCCAAGAAAATCAACCCGCTCATTCCGGTCGATCTGGTGATCGACCATTCCATCCAGGTCGATCATTTCGCCGATGCTCAAGCGCTGGCGCTTAATGTCGATCTGGAGTTTACCCGCAACCGCGAGCGGTATGAGTTCTTGCGTTGGGGCCAAAAGGCGTTCGATAATTTCCGCGTGGTGCCGCCGGCCATCGGCATCGTGCATCAGGTCAATCTGGAGTTTCTGGCCAAGTGCGTCTTTTTGCGGCAAGACGACCAAGGCGCCGTCGCCGTGCCCGATACGCTCGTCGGCACCGACAGCCACACCACCATGATCAACGGCTTGGGCGTGGTGGGCTGGGGCGTGGGAGGCATTGAGGCGGAAGCGGCCATGCTCGGTCAGCCGCTCTACATGCTCATGCCTGAAGTCGTCGGCTTTGAACTGACCGGCGAACTGCCGCCGACGGCAACCGCCACCGACCTGGTGCTCACCGTAACACAGATGCTGCGCAAGCATGGCGTCGTCGGGAAGTTTGTGGAGTTTTACGGACCCGGCGTGTCGCACATGCAGTTGGCCGACCGGGCGACGATCGGCAACATGTCGCCCGAATATGGCGCCACGATCGGCTTTTTTCCGATCGACCATGAGACGCTCAACTACCTGCGCCGCACCGGCCGCACCGATCAAGAAGTGCAACTCGTCGAGCGTTACGCCAAGGAGCAGGGTTTGTTCCGCACCGACGACACGCCAGCCCCGCGGTTTAGCTCAAAACTTTCGCTCAATCTGGGCGACGTGGAATCGTCGCTGGCCGGACCCAAACGCCCGCAAGACCGCATCGCGCTGTCGCGGATGAAAGAGGCGTTTGCGAAAGCGTTGCGAGCGCCGGTGAACGAGCGCGGCTTCGCGCTCGACGAGGCCGCCATCGCCCGCACCGCCACCGTGCAGGCCAACGGCCAGCAAACCGAGATTGGCCACGGGGCGGTGGTCATCGCCGCCATCACAAGCTGCACCAACACCAGCAACCCGGCGGTGATGCTGGGCGCGGGCCTCTTGGCTCGCAACGCGGTGGCCAAAGGGCTGCAAGTAAAGTCCTACGTCAAAACGAGCCTGGCGCCCGGCTCGCGCGTGGTGACGGATTATCTGGACAAAGCCGGTCTCACCGGCGATTTGCAAGCGCTCGGCTTTTACACTGTGGGCTATGGCTGCACTACCTGCATTGGCAACAGCGGCCCCTTGCCCGACCCGGTGGCCAAAGCGGTGACCGGCGGTTCGCTGGTGGCGGCGGCGGTGCTATCGGGCAACCGCAACTTCGAGGGGCGCATTCACTCGCTGGTCAAAGCGAACTACCTGGCCAGTCCGCCGCTGGTGGTGGCTTATGCGATTGCCGGAACCACCGACATCGATCTGGTGAATGAACCGCTGGGCTTGGGCAAAGACGGCCGGCCGGTTTATCTGCGCGAGATTTGGCCCTCGCGCGATGAGGTGGCCAAAGTGGTGAATGAGACCGTCTTGCCGGAAATGTTCCGTTCGCGCTATACGAACGTGTTTGACGCCAACCCGCGTTGGAACGAGATTCCGGTCAGCGGCGGCGATCTTTATGACTGGGACGAGGCGAGCACGTATATTCAGGAGCCGCCGTTTTTGACCGAACTTTCGCGCGAGGCCGAGCCGATTCGCCCGATCAACGGGGCGCGCGCGTTGGCGGTGCTGGGCGATTCGATCACCACCGACCATATTTCGCCGGCGGGTTCGATCGCGGCGGCGAGTCCGGCCGGGCTGTATTTGCAAGAGCATGGCGTCGAGCCGCGTGATTTCAACAGCTACGGCTCGCGTCGTGGCAACGACCGCGTGATGACGCGCGGCACGTTCGCCAACATTCGCATCCGCAATCAACTGGCCGCCGGCACCGAAGGCGGCGTGACGCGGCATCTGCCCGGCGGCGAAGTGATGCCCATTTACGACGCCTCGCTCCAGTACAAAGCCGAGGGCGTGCCGCTGATTATTTTGGCCGGCGCCGAATATGGCAGCGGCAGCAGTCGCGATTGGGCGGCCAAGGGCACCTTGCTCTTAGGCGTGCGGGCGGTGATCGCCGTCAGTTACGAGCGCATTCATCGCAGCAATTTGGTGGGCATGGGCATTTTGCCGTTGCAGTTTGTCGAGGGTCAAAGCTGGCAATCACTCGGTCTGACCGGGGAGGAGGTGATTGACATTTTGGGACTGGACGACAACGTGCCGCCGCGCGGCAAATTGAAAGTGCGCGCCCAGCCGCCGACGGGCGCCGCCAAAGAGTTTGAGGTGGTGGTGCGCATTGATTCGCCGGTCGAGCGCGACTATTACCGCCACGGCGGCATCTTGCCCACGGTACTGCGCAAGCTGCTGGCCGCGGACGCTTAGCTGAACAGCGGCATGCAGCCAAAGTTTTTAGCTTGGAAAAGGCACTAGGCCGCCTTGGACTGCCGCGTTTCGTCGTGTTGCGAGTCGCCGCCGGGTCGCGCTTCGCCAAACAAATCCTCGCGCACGCGCTGGCGCTCGCGGTCGATTTGATCGGGCGTGGCGCCGAGCCGGCGCAGCAGCGATTCCGTCATGGCCAAGGCCACTTCGCCCTCGCCGGCGTAGACCTCGTCGGCGCCCATCAGATGTAGTTCGGTTCGCTCTCGTAAATAGGTCGATCGCGCCATAATGCGAATCTTTGGGTTGATGTCCCGCGCCACACGAACGATCTCCTTCGCCGCGGTCAAGCCCGACGCGCTGAGCAGCAGGCCTCGCGCCTGGGCGATGTTCGCTTGCTCCAGCGTTTGTCGACGGTTCGCGTCGCCATAGATGGCGGGCACGCCCATGGCGCGCAAGCGGTGAACCGTTTCCAAGTTCATCTCCACGATCGTCGGTTCAATCTTGTTCTCTTGGAGGAGCCGCGTCAGCGTTTGCCCCACAGGCCCATAGCCGATCACGACCGCGCGAATGGTCTCGGCGTCGCCAGGACCAGGCGCGGGAGCCGCCTCCGGTAGGGCCGCGAGCGAACGATTACGAAACCAGGAACCGAGCACGCGATCGAGCGGGCCGGCCAGGCGAATGAGAAAGGGGTTGAGCGCGATCGAGGCGATCGCCGCCACCACGACGGCATCCAAGGCGTCTTCCGGCAGCGCGTCGAGTCGAACGCCCAAGCGGGCCAGGATGAACGAGAATTCGCCGATCTGACCCAGCGCCAGCCCCAGCCGCACCGCCGATGGAAAGGAAAGGCCCAGCGCCAGCGCCAACGCGCACGTGATTAGAGGAGTGCCGATCATCACGACGGCCAGCGTGCCCGCCGCGAGGCCGGGCGACCGAAAGAGAAAACCGGCGTCGAACAACATGCCGACCGAGACAAAAAACAGCACGGCGAAGGCGTCGCGCATGGGAAGCGCCTCGATCGCCGCGCGCAAGCTGAAATCGGATCGGCCAACCACCATGCCCGCCAAAAACGCGCCCAGCGCCATTGACGTGCCGAACAGGAGCGCCGCCCCCACGGCATGGCTCAGGGCGATCGCCAGCACCGCCAGGGTGAACAACTCGCGGGACTGCGCCCCCGCGACGTGATTGAGCAGCCAGGGGAGGACGCGGCCGCCGATCACCAGCACGATGCCGGCCAGGGCCGCGATTTTTAAGGCGGCCACGGCGGCCATCGTCGCCAAATGGCCGGCGCTGGCCGCATCGCCGCCCACGAGAGACGGCAGCAGAATGAGAGCGAAGACCGCGAGTAAATCCTGAGCGACCAGCCAACCCACCGCCACGTGGCCGAACCGCGTGTGCAGAACCTTGAGATCGCCCAGCACGCGTGTGAGAACCACCGTGCTGGCGACCGACACCGACAGACCAAAAGCGATCGCGGCCGACGAGGTCCAACCGAAGGCATGGGCGGCGAGGGCGCCCAAGCCGGCCGTGGCAAGTGTTTGCAGCACGGCGCCGGGCAGCGCGACGCGGCGGATCGAAAGCAGGTCTTCCACCCGGAAGTGCAGGCCGACCCCAAACAAGAGGAGAATCACGCCCACGTCGGCGATCTGTTCGGCGATCTGCGGATCAGCCACAAAGCCGGGACTATGAGGTCCGATGGCGAACCCGGCCAGCAAATAACCGACAATGGGCGACAAACCGAGCCGCTGCGTCAAGTATCCGAATACCAACGCCCCGCACAGCCCGCACGTTAACGTCAGGATTAACTCAAGATTGTCGTGCATTCCGTTGCCCTTTTTGAGGTTGAGTTCCTGCGACGGCCCGAACGGGTCGAACCGCGCGGCGACATCATGGGCCGCATGGCCGCGCATGTCAATACATGACATGGACGTAAGCGAAGCCCATCCTCCTTTTCCCAGCATCGCGCAAGATTATTTAGCTCAACAACTCCGGCACCACGTTGCCGGCCGCGACAAGGCGGTGCGGACGACCGAGCGGATCGTAAATCCAACGATCGGCCGCCAAGCCCAACTGCTGGTAAATCGTGGCGATGATGTCGCCGGGCACAAGCGCGTCGCGCGCGGGGAACGCGCCGCTGGGGTCGCTGGCGCCGTAGACAAAGCCGCCGCGAATGCCGCCGCCGCCCAGCATCAGGCTGTAGCAATAATTCCAGTGGTCGCGGCCGCCTTGATTGCCGTTCACCTTGGGCGAGCGGCCAAAATCGCCCAGCACCGCCACCAACGTGCGATCGAGCAAATGACGCTCGCGCAAATCTTCAACCAGGCTCGTACAAGCAGCGTCGAACTGCGGCAAAAGCGTGGTCTTGAGCTTGGCGAAATTGCCGCCGTGCGTGTCCCAGGTGGCGTTGGCGTCGGGCGCCCAGGAGATGGTGACGACGCGCGTGCCGGCCTCGATCAATCGCCGGGCCAAAAGCACGCTTTGTCCATAGATGTTGCGGCCATAACGCTCCCGCACCGGCCCCGGCTCGTCCGCGATGCGAAACGCCCGTTGGGCCGTCGGCGACGTGAGCAGGTCAAACGCCCGTTGTTGGAATTGGTCCATCGCGTCGATCGCCGCGCCGCCGCGCGAGCCATCGCCCAGCGTGCCGCGCAACTGCCGCCGGCCGGCAAGCCGTTCAGCGGAGACGTCGCCTAAAAGCGTCAGTTCCGGCACGGAGAAGTTCGCCGCGTTCGGATCGTTGAGCACGAACAACGGATCGTACGACTTGCCGAGCAGCCCGCCGAAGAAACCCGGTTGCGGCGGGCCGCCGGCGCCTTCCTTCGTGATATAGGGGAGCGTCACGTTCGCCACGGTGGCGGCTTCGGGCGGACGCAGGGCGGCCATGGTCGAACCGATCGACGGGTAATCGACGCCGCCGCTGCCGACAATCTGGTTCGCGTCGCCGCGATCGTGGCCCGTCAGGCTGGTGTAAACGGCCAAAGCGTGAGCGTTGTTCACGCTATGGTGCATCGAGCGCACGACGGAAAAGTGATTCATGGCGGTCGCCAGCCGCGGCAGATGTTCGCTGACGTGCATGCCCGGCACGCTGGTGGCGATGGGCTTGAATTCGCCGCGAATTCCCTCCGGCGCGTCGGGTTTCATGTCCCACATGTCGAGATGGCTGGGACCGCCGTTGAGGAAGATCACGATGCAGGCATCCGCTCGCGGCGCGGGGCCGGCTGCCGTGCGCGTCCCATCGGCCGCGAGCAAGCGCGGCAACGTCACGCCCATCAGCCCCAAGCTGCCGACACGCAGTAATTGACGGCGGGAGAAAGGTGATACTGCGTCAGGTATTGCCCTGCGGTCTTGGTGCATCGAAACACTCACGTTGATGGTCGCTTAAGCATCGCGGTGTCCATTGGGTGAATCTACCACGGTGGCCGCGACGATGCGCACCATTCTACTATCTTCGACGATGTAGAACAAAACGAACGAAGGTGTTCAAGAACTTCCACTGTGCTGAATTCGTGTTCATCAAGCATCCGGCGAGATCTGGCGCGAGCGATCTCCTCTTCCGAAGGCGCCGGCTCGATGAAGCCAATTAAGCGACCGTGCTCGTCGAGTACCTGAATCGTCTTGCCGGCGCGGGTTAGCAGCTCTGCTTGACGCGAGTCGAGGGTGATATGCAAAATTGTTCACCTTGTTAGGCGCTTGGGATTCGATAATTGTCGTGACTTGATTTCATTGTTGGAGAGTTCCTGAGATCCGCCAGCCACAATTCGGCGAGCTCGTCGCGAGCGGTCGTCCACCAAACCACGGTGAAACGATTCATCGGTCTTCAAGTGATTGGAGGTAGGCCAGCACTTCCTGCGTGCTGTAGGTCGGGCCTTGTGGCCCCTTGGCCAGCCTTTGCAGCGCCGATGCAATCTCCTCTTGGGGAGGTGCGGGCGTAATGAATCCAATTAACCTCCCTTGTGGATCGCGCACATGAACCGTGCTTCCGGCGTTGGCAATCAGATTGGCTTGATGCAAATCGACTTCAATATGCGGCATGTCCTACCTCCTGACGAGAGAAGATGCGCTTGTTCCCGCTCCAACTTAAAGTTTATGAAAGACATGGCACGCTGTCCAACATCTTTTTTGCCTTGCACACAGGCTTGGCCTGCGCAGAATGCCCGACTTTGATACGATAACGAACTGAAATTCCATATCGGATTTGTTCCGCACCGCCACCGCCGGGCTTGCCCCGGTGGAAGCGCTGACTGAGTGGCTAGAACGAACGTCCGCCGACAGATTCTTTCCGTTTTCGCGTTGCATCC
>DASVGM010000669.1:0-3906 GCA_036379555.1 Pirellulales bacterium
CCGGGGAGAAGCGAAGAGCCCCTGTCGGCCATCGACCTACCTTCCGACCCTCTCTTACCATTCAGAAGCGACCGGACGCGGGCGGGCAATTCGCGGCCAAGCGGGTAGCCGGTCGCCAACCGCGAAACCTCAAGGCTTTCCGCCGACTTGCGCGACTCGGCCCGGCCGACCGCCCAAGCTTTCCGCGGCTTTCAGCCATCCATCGCCGCTGAAACCCGCGCTCAGCCTTGTTGCGCGAAGGTTCAAACCGTGTTAACCTTTCTTAACACGGGTCAAGGATCGACCCGCGCATCAATCAGGGAGGAAGCATCATGTCCACTTCAGACACACACACGCCGGACCTGCCGGCCAACGCCACCAAGAACCAAGACCAATCGACCGCAGCGCCGGCCTCTGCCGCAGGCGAAGAGCGGCTGCGCATCTTTGAACCCGCCGATGACGACCAGCCCCAACCCACCTTCGCCGAGCGCGTTGGCCAACGGGCGCAACGCGCGCCGCTGCCCGATCCGTTTGGAATCGCCGGCGACAATCTGGCCGGCGTCCGCCTTTTGGAGAGCCGCAAGAACCGCCAGATGATTATCAAGTTCGACGAACGGCCCATCCAGCCGGCCATCGACAAGATCAAGGAGGCCGGCTATCGCTGGAACCCGACCGACCAGCAATGGACGCATGCTGTCCGCCAGGAATCGGCGATGGCCACGCGCGTCGAGGCCAAGCGGCTCTATGACGAAATCCGCCAGATGATCTGCGACGACAAGGGGATTCAGTCCGGGCAGGAAGTCCCGTTCTAAGCGACGGCTTGCCGTCATGCGGAAGGGGAGCCGCGCCGAATGACCGTACCACCGACCTATCACTTTCAGGATTTGGGCAATCAGGCCCAGACGATGTCGCGCCATTGTAACAACGAGCGCGTCGCGATGATTCTGCAATACGTCGCCTTGGGCTCGATGATCCTCATGACCGGCATCGCCGCCAGCCAGGTTTTGAAAGACGTTTTTGGCGCTGGTGGCGGTTCGCCCGATCGTGGTCGCGGCGGTGGCGGCAGGTCGCCGTAGTATGCCCAAGAAAAGACCGCCGTTCTGGCGACAGCCCTTTCTTTTCTCACTTCTCCCCGGACAGTTGCCCGAACCGCCCAAAGATGCTTTTGTAAATTATCCAGCCAAAGGAGAACCGCATGCTTTACAAAACGATCGTCCTGGAACTCCTGGAGGACCGGACGGAACTGTACCAACAGTTGAAAAACACCCGGATGCTCCGCTCCACGATGGAAAGCCTGGCGATGGAGCTCAAAAGCCTGCACCTGAGTTGGCGGGAAACATTGAGCCAGGCCCGGCCCGGCAGCGATCCGAGCCAGATCAGCAGCGAAGCAATGGAACTGGCGCTCAAGAACCTGGAGGATTGTTTGCCCTCCGTGTCACCACCGAGCGCGGACCCGGAACTGTCCATCGACGCGGCGATGGCCTACATCAAAAGTCCTACGTCGAAAGAGTAAACCGGGCGCGCCAGCGCGGCCTGTTCGATCAGCCAACGACGCATTACTCTCGCGACGACCCACCGCTTGCCGAAACGTCGGGCGGCGTCGCGATCGCGGAGCCGCCGCCCGCCGCCCGGCGAGAGGTCACGTCAAACCGATCGTTCGCCAAAGATGAGTCGCCCGCGCCCGGCACCGACATCGCCAGCGGCGAAAAGGGCAAAGCCCGCGACATCCTGGCCGCGGTCCGCGCGCTCAAAGACATTGAAAAAGAAGAGCGGCCCGCCACCCGCGACGAACAATTGACGCTCTGCCGCTTCGGCGGCTTTGGAGCGGTCGCCTTGAGGCTGTTTCCCGATCCCGTCACCGGCCGCTACAAGGATCAGGGCTGGCAGGCGCTGGGCGAGGAGCTCAAATCGCTCGTAACCGACGAGGAATACGCCAGCGCCAAACGCACCACCTTCAACGCCTTTTACACCGGCCCGCTGGTCGCCAAGACGGTCTACAAAGCGCTGCACCGCTTCGGCATTCCCCGGACGGCCACCGTTCTCGAACCCGGCTGCGGCATCGGCAATTTCCTCGGCATGGCGCCCTTGGGCATGCGCTTTATCGGTGTCGAAATGGACAGCCTCTCCGGGCGTATCGCGCGGGTGATCCACCCGGAGGCCGACATCCGCATCGAGGATTTTCGCGACACCAAGCTACCGGAGAACAAGATTGACGCGGTCGTGGGCAACGTGCCGTTCGCCGACGTGAAGATCGACTATGCCGGCCAGAAGCTAGCGCTGCACGATTTCTTTTTCTGCAAGTCCATCGACGCGCTCAAGCCGGGCGGCGTCCTGGCCGTCGTCACCAGCCACTTCACGCTCGACAAGCAAAACTCCGCCGTGCGCGATTACCTGGGCGAGCGGGCGGATTTTTTGGGAGCGATCCGGCTGCCGTCCGATGCGTTCCGCCGCGAGGGAACGCAGGTCGTCACCGACATCGTGTTTTTTCGCAAGCGGTCGCCCGGCGAACATGCCCGCCATCAAGAGGCCGAATGGCATCGCTCCCGGCCTTTTGAGATCGACGGCGCGGAAATCCCCATCAACCGCTATTTCGTCCGTCACCCGGAAATGGTGCTCGGCAAGTGGAGCCGCAAGAACCGGCTCTACTCTGACGGCTACAGTGTCCAATCCAATGGCGACCTCGTAAAACAACTCGATGAGGCGGTGCGGCGACTGCCGGAAAACGTCGCGTCGGTTTCAGTCAGCGAGCCGGAAACCAAGGATTCATCCGCGCCGGCTTTCGTCCCTCCGCCGCCCGATCGGCACATCGACGAAGGCAGTTTTTTTACCGCCCCCGACAAGACTATTCATCAACTGCAAGGCGGGCAGGGCGTGCCGGTGGTTTACGGCGGCACGACACTCAAGGCTGATGGCACGATGACCGGCAAGCGGCTGGCCGCCCTGATCGGCCTGCGCGACCGCGCCCGCCGCGTGCTGCAATCACAGAACGAAGGCTGGCCGGAGGAACATCGCACCGTCGCCCGCCGCGAGTTGAACCGGGCCTATGACCAATTCGCCACGGCCTACGGTCCCATCAACAAGACCACGTTTAGCGAGACCCGCGATGGCGCCACCATCCGCCGGATGCCCAATCTCGTCAAATTCCGCGAAGACCCCGACGCCATGCTCGTCATGTCGTTGGAGGACTATGACGAGGTTGGCAAAAAGGCGAGCAAGGCCGCCATCATGCAGCGCGACGTGGTCGGCAAAAAGCCGCCGGTAACACACGTCCAAACCGCCGAGGAAGGTCTGTTGGTATCGCTCAACCAGCGTGGCGCGGTGGATCTCGCTTTCATCTCCGAGCTTTATGGCAAGCCGCAAGAGCAGGTTATCAGCGAGTTGGGCGACCTGATTCTCCACGATCCCGAATCCAAAACATGGCAGACCACCGACCTTTATCTATCGGGCAACGTGCGGGCGAAGCTGGCCGCCGCCGAACGGGCCGGCCCGCAATACGCCCGCAACGCCGATGCCTTGCGTGCCGTGCAACCCGAAGACGTCCTGCCGGGCGACATCGACGCCAATCTGGGCGCTCCTTGGATACCGGCGTCCGACATCCAGGCGTTCGCCGCTCAGCTTTTTCGTGTTCCGCCGAAGTTGATTCCGGTGGCCCACCTGAAAAAGGATGCTGTTTGGGGCATCGACCCCGCTTATGGCGCCAAGGTGTCGGTAGGCGCCACGTCGGAGTTCGGCACCGGGCGGGCCAACGGCATGTGGCTCTTGGAACTGGCGCTCAACATGAAGACGCCGACGATTTACGACACGATCGACCACGGCGACCGCGAGGAAAAAGTCGTCAACCAGGAAGCCACGATGGCCGCCCGCGAAAAGCAAAAGCTCATCAAGGAGAGGTTCCGGGCGTGGGTCTTTAGCGATCCCGAGCGCACC
>DASVGM010000670.1:0-2128 GCA_036379555.1 Pirellulales bacterium
GCCAGACGTGCAGGCGCTCGTCATAAGGGCACTCGACTGAGTCGATGCCGATCAGTTCGACCGCGCGCAGAATGAACGGATAAACCGTCAGCGGCAGTTCGCCGCCTCCCACCAGCCCGCAGGCGGTGACGCAGCCGCCGCGGTTCAGTGTGCGCACGATCGTCGCCAGCGTTTGACCGCCGACCGTATCAATGGCGGCGGCCCAGCGCATGGCCAAGAGGGGTTTGTCGCTGGTATCCAGCACTTCGTCACGGCCCACCACGCGCATCGCGCCGAGTTGCCGCAATTGCTCATGAGCGGATTGCTTGCCGGTCGAGGCGGTCACATGGTAGCCGGCCTGCGCCAACAAGGCCACGGCCAGGCTGCCGACTCCGCCCGAAGCCCCGCTGACGACGATCTCGCCCGCGGCCGGCTCGACGCCGTGCCGCAGCAGCGCCAGCAGGCTCAAGGCGGCGGTAAAACCAGCGGTGCCCAGAATCATGCTTTCGCGGGCGCTCATGCCGTGCGGTCGCCGCACGAGCCAGGCGGCCGGCACGCGCACGTATTCGCCGAAGCCGCCCCAGGTGTTTTGGCCGAGATCGTAGCCGGTGACAATCACCTCGTCGCCACGTTTCCAGTTGGCGGAACTGCTTTCCACGACGGTTCCGGCGGCGTCGATGCCCGGCACGTGCGGAAACTTCTTCGTCACACCCGGATGCCCGCTTGCCGAGAGCGCGTCTTTGTAGTTGAGCGACGACCAAGCCACGCGCACCAGCACGTCGCCGCCGGGCAAATCGTCCAACGGCCGTTGGACCACCTCGCCGCGTGTTTGCTTGCCGTCTTTGGTCACCAGATAACAGCGAAATGTTTCCGCGGACATGGCTTCTCCTTCATGTTCGATGGCCGGCCGGCCGCCGACCTATTTCTCTCGTGGTTTCGTCGCGCGCAGAGGCGCGGTCCAGAGATAGAGTACGTGATCGGCCTGATTGTCGGTAGTGGTCAGGTTCAGCACACGATCGGGCGTGATGCCCGGCAGGTTGAAATCGTGCGAGACGATTCTCGCTCCCTGCTTAAGCTGTTGTAATTGGGGAATCAGCCGCTCGTTGAAGCGGGGAAGCAAATAAAGGGTGATGACGTCGGCGGCGGAGAGATCGAGCGTGAGAATATCTTGTTCGACAATGGCGACGCGGTCTTCGACGCCGTGCCGTCGCGCGTTTTCTCGCGCCTCCCGCACCCGCAACGGGTCAATGTCAAAGCCGACGGCGCGGCAGCCGTAGGCCTCCGCCGCGCGAATCACAATGCGGCCGTCGCCGCATCCCAGGTCGTAGAGCAGGTCGCCTTTTTTGGGCGCGGCCAGCGCCAGCATTTCGTCGACGATTGGATTTGGCGTGCGAACGAACGGCGCATTGAGCCAGGGCCGCTCCAGCGGCCGGGTATTGAGGCCGCGTGTTTTCGCCCCGTGGATTGTCGCCGCGGCCAGGCCGGCGGCGGCCACCGCCAGCAAAAACGCCCGGCAACGAGTTTGAAATCCAAGGTTCAACGGCACGGGGAAAAAAAGCAAAAAGGGGAAGGGGAAGCAGTGTGTTTATTCCTGCCCGTGTGCAGTATATCGTGGATTCATTGGTCGCGACCAACGCGATGCCGTGCTCCGCAAGCCAGTTTCGCGCCCGCCAAAAAAAACTTAGCGACGGACGGGCGGCAATGTCAAGCACGCCGCCTGGCATCGTGGCTGGAAACATCGATGAATTTGACAGCCTCTCTCCGGGGCGGTATAGAAGCGACTGAAGATGAACGATGCGCATCGGCTCCGTTTTTCCGCCTGAACCATCATGCCGGGCGGAGTTTCCAGGGGCTTTATTTCCGTCGAGGTAATTCAATGATCATTGGCAAACTCTGGCACTCAGTGGCCGCGCAGATCAACAAGCTGGCCAATTTCTTTTGGACGGCCGACCCCATCGCCCAGATGCAATATGAATACGATCGGGCCGTGGCCCAACTCAAAGAGGGGCGCGAAGGATTGGAGCAATATCGAGCCTTGGTCGAACGCGTCAACCGCCAGGTGGCGGCCGATCAGCAACACATCAACCAATTGCAAGGCAAGATCAAGGCGTATCTGCAAGCCGGCGATCGCGATACCGCCGCGCGCTTC
>DASVGM010000671.1:0-6106 GCA_036379555.1 Pirellulales bacterium
TATTTTTGAATGCGTTGCCGATATGCCCCTTACCGTTTATCCAATAACGGCTTACGAGGTGCCACCGCCAGGGTCGAAGAAACGGAGAGAAAAATGAAGAACGGCAAGAAGCAAACAGAGGCGTCGCGCCGCGCACCGATCGAGTGGACCGAAGAAGACCGCCAGCGGCATCGGGCCCTCCGCGAGCGGTTCCGCGAATGGCACCCCTCGCCCGAAGAGCTGATCGCCAGCGGTCAGGGAGAGAGTATGAACCTGCAGGGCGAGTTTCGCGGCTTGCGCCAGTTTGTCGCTGAGCTGAAGCGAAAGCGTGAAGCGGCGCGCGTCACTCTGGCCGAGGTGTCACGGCGATGCGGGATCGATCAGCCGGCGCTATCCCGCTTGGAAAGTGGTCGCAATAAGAATCCCACGCTCGACACTCTCTGGCGCTATGCGGCTGCGATCGGCCAACGCCTCGTCTTGTCGTCGGAAACGATCGTTGACACGCGTCCCGCCGAGGCGAGCGCGAAACGAACTCGCGCCGCGGGCGAGAAATGATTGACAAACCGGCTGACGGAACAAACTCGCCTGGCGTTCGCATGCGGCGGCCGATCAGGCTACAATGCACCTTCCGCCCAGTCCCCCGCCTTTGAGACCCACCGATGAAGCTCGCGTTCAGTTCCAATGCTTTCATGCACTTTTCCGTCGAGGAGACCATCCGGCGCGTGGCCGATATCGGCTATCAGGGCATCGAAATCCTGGCCGACGTGCCGCATGCCTGGCCCGTTAATCTGCTGCCCGAACGGCGCAAATCGCTGCGCGACGCGCTGGCTCGGCATCGCCTGGGCGTGTCGAACGTCAACGGCTTCATGATGAACGCCGTGAATGATCCGCGACAGCCCTATTGGCACCCATCGTGGATCGAACCCGACCCGAACTATCGCGCCATTCGCCGCGAGCACACCAAACGCGCTTTGGCTTTAGCGGCGGAACTGGGCGCGAAAAACGTCCAAACCGAGCCGGGCGGCCCGCTGGCCAAAGGCCAAACCTGGCAGGCCGCCGCCGACGTCTTTTATGAAGAGTTGATGCCCTGCGTGGAGGTGGCCGAGCGGCTGGAAGTCGGGCTGCTGATTGAACCGGAGCCGGGCCTGATGATCGAACGCTTCGAGCAATTCTTGGAGTTCGCCGCCCGCGTCGATTCGCCGGCCATCGGCCTGAACTTCGACGTCGGCCATGCGTATTGCGTGGGTGAAGACCCGCAAGATTGGGTCGCGCGGATGGCGTCGTACACGCGGCATTATCACTTGGAAGACATCGCGGCCACGCGTGTGCATGAGCACCTCGTGCCCGGCCGCGGGGCGATTGATTTCGACGCCACGCTGCAAGCCATCGCCGGCACCGGCTACGAAGGCTGGGTGACGGTGGAGCTTTATCCCTATATCGACGGCCCTGAAGCGGCAGCGCGCGAGGCCTTCGCGTATGTCACCGCCGCGCTCGATCGGCTCGGCCTGGCGATCGGCTGACCGCGATGGACGACACACAAAGCGCGTCGCGGCTTCGCGCCTGGGCCGAATTGTTCCGCCTGCCCAACGTCTTCACCGCCCTGGCTGACGTGGCGATGGGGTTTTTACTGACGCACCCATCACATCACCCGGCCGACGTGTTGGCGCTGTTGGCGTTGGCCTCGGCCTGTATCTATCTGTCGGGCATGGTGCTCAACGATTACTTCGATCGCGCGGTTGATGCCGTCGAGCGGCCGCGGCGGCCGCTACCATCAGGCCGAGTTTCACCGCGGCTCGCCCGGCGGCTGGGGTGGGGGTTGCTGGCGACCGGCGTGGTTGCCGGTTGGCTGGCCGGCTTGTTGACGGGCGGCGTTCGCAGCGGTTTGACGGCGACGTTGGTCGCCGGCATGGTGGTGGCCTATAACGCTTGGTTGAAGCGCACTCCGCTTGGTCCGCCGGCGATGGGGAGTTGCCGGTTGCTGAACGTGCTGTTAGGCATGAGCGCCGCCGGCGAACCGCCGGCGGCCATGCATTGGGTTGTGGCCGGCGGCATCGGCGTCTACATTGCCGGAGTGACGTGGTTCGCGCGAACGGAGGCCGTCGAAAGCCATCGCGGGCAGCTCGCGGCGGCGTTGGCGGTGATGATCGGCGGCATCGCCCTGTTGGCCTCGTACCCGCAATGGGCCGACAACAATCTGCCGGAAGTCAGTCAGCCGGTATACGCCTTGCGCACGGGCGACCGTTGGTACTGGTTCTGGGGATTGATGGCGGTGATGATTGGCTGGCGCTGTTTGCGCGCGGTGATCGATCCTTTGCCGGTCTACGTGCAGGGCGCGGTAAAGCAGTGTCTGATTTCGCTGGTGGTGCTCGACGCGGCGGTCTGCATCGGAGTTCGCGGGCCGTTTTACGGCGCGGCGATTGTGGCCTTGGTGCTGCCGACGATGTTTCTGGGACGCTGGATTTATTCGACTTGAGGTTTGACAACTTCAATTCTGCCGGCGGCTCAACCCGTCGACAGCAAACTCAACCGTCGCGGCGCCATTCTCGTCGCCCGCCGGCATGGCCCGCCGGCCGTCCAACTCAAACTTTCGCGCGATGCTGTTGCCGGCCAGATCCTCAAGCCGCTTGTCCGTCTTCAATTTGTATTGGCCCGGCGGCCAAGGCTCTTTCGGCAGGAAGTTCCAACTCGATTCTTCGTCGCCGGAGCTACCGTTGCCGAGTACTTCCTGCCCGGCCGCGTCTTCAACCCATATCCACCGCGCCAGCAAGGCATGGTCCAGTGGCTCGCCAAAGCGGACGACAAGCGGCTGCCTGGTGCCCGCGGTCGGCGCCGATAAACGCCAGGCGGCGGGACGCGGGCAGGTTTCGTCCGGCGCGGCGACGGCGAAATCCTTGCGAAACTCCGCGTTCAGCGGACGTCCTTGGGCGTCGCGAAAATCACGCCCCACGACAAGCGAATAACGCTTGCCAATTTCCAGCACCGGTCCCGATTCGTTACGTGGTTTCAGGTCGCGTTTGACTCGGGCAGGGTCGAGCAGCAACGTCAGCCGGTCGCCGGCGGGGTTCCACAGTTCCTCGCTCAACTCAAGAAACGGCAGATCGACCGCTGCGCCGGAGGCGTCGAGCAAGGCGAAATGCCGATAAGCGTCGCCACGGCTCATGGGGGCCGTGAAATGCACGTAAAACTTGAGCTGATTTTGCGGCAGGATTTTGGCGCTGGGATAGATCGCGCGCACGCGCGCCGGCGGAGTATCCGCACGCGGCGCCACCGCGAACTGCTTCTCCAGCGTTCCGCCGGCCCCCTTGTAAACCGCCCGATAGCGCATGCCCGGTTCCAGCGGAAACCGCGGCGTGAACCGCAGGCCATCGGGCAACTTCGTGTACTCTCCGGCCAGCGCCGGGCGATTGGCCGATGCGGTTTCGGCGATGGTGTAGACCGCGAACAGCGCGTCTGCCGCGTCATTCGCCGCGGCGGCCTCTTGCCCCCGCAGGCCGCGTAGCTCAAAGACGGGCGAACCGCCATTGCCAACGATTAAGGAAATGCCGGCTTCCGGTTCCACGGCCTTGACCGTTGCCGCAAAACCGAAAACCAGCGCAAGCAAAACCGCCGCCCAAGAGGCGCGCCCTGGCCTGCGCAAAATGCCCGGCTTTAACACGATAACGAGTTGAGATTCCATACCGGATTTGTTCCGCACCGCCACCGCCGGGCTTGCCCCGGTGGAAGCGCTGACTGACTGGCTAGAACGAACGTCCCCCGGCAGATTCTTTCCGTTTTCGCGTTGCCTCCGCCGCCGAAGGCGGCGGAGGCAACGCGAAAACGGGGACACGTTCGGTGCCGTACATCTAGCCAGCCAGTCAGCGCTCGACGGGGGCAAGCCCCGATCGTGGCGGAATGAATCTAGTATCAAACAAGTCAGGGCACGACATCCGATTTCGCGCAGGCCAGTAAAAGCCCAAAGCTTTCTTGCGTCATGGCGCGCCGCCCGCTAGCCTTAAAAGCGGAGGGCAATGACCACTGATCGAAGCGATCCATGACAGCATTGACGTCTCTCGATGACATCTCGGTTCCACCGCCCGCCAGGGATGAGTGCTATCGCACGACGTTCCTGGGCGAGAGTTTTTCGTTCCAGGGTTTGAAACGCTTGCTCGCCGCGGCCGACTTGAGCAAAGCGGGCGACCGCGGGGCGAAGATCGCCGCCGCCTCGGAAGTCGAGCGCGAAGCGGCCCGTGCCATTCTCGCCTCGCTCACGCTGGAACACCTTTACGAGCGCCCATTGACCGACGACCGCGGCCAGGTCGATGCGGTGATGCACGTCAACTATGAAATCGATCGCGCCGGTTTTGAACGCATCGCCACTTGGACCCTCGGCGAATTAAAAAATCACCTGCTGGCGGCCCCGGCGGCTGAACTGCAACAGATCGGCTTCGCCCTGACCGGCGTCATGGCGGCCGCCGTCGCCAAGTTGATGGATACGCACGAGTTGATCTACGCCGCCCGCAAGTTTCAACGACCCACGCGCGCACGAACGCGGCTGGGCTTGCCCGGCACGCTTTCGTCGCGTTTGCAACCCAACCATCCGAGCGACGATTTGCGCAGCCTCACCTGGCTGATTCATGCCGGTTTTTCGTTGGGCGGCGGCGACGCGCTGATCGGCGTGAATCCGGCCATCGACACCGTGAGCAACGTGTCGGGCGTGTTGCGGCACATCGACAAGGTGCGGCGCGATTGCGGCGCCCCGACGCAAATCTGCGTGCTGGCCCACGTGAAGACGCAGCTTACGTGCCTGGCGGCAGGCGTGCCGGTGGAGGTGATGTTTCAAAGCCTGGCCGGCACCGAGGCCACGCTGACCAGCGAGTTTGACGTCACGGTCGACCTGCTCGACCGCGCCTGGCACACCATGCGCGAGCGCGGCCCGTTGGCGCCGGAGGCCGAAAACTTCATGTATTTTGAAACCGGCCAGGGAAGCGAATACACCTACGGCAAGCACAACGGCATCGACATGGCCACCAACGAGGCCTTGTGTTATGGGCTGGCGCGACGTTACCGGCCGTTCATGGTCAACAACGTGACCGGCTTCATTGGGCCGGAGACGCACGTTGATAACTTCGAGATGATCGCCTCGAACTTGCAAGACCATTTCATGGGCAAGTTGCTGGGGCTGCCGATGGGCATGGCCCCGTGCTATACGCTGCATTCGCAAATCACGCTCGACGGCCAACAGATGGCCACGCAACTTTTGGCTTCGGCCGGCGCCAATTATTACATGGAGGTTTGCCTGAACATCGACCGCATGCTGGCCTATTTCGACACCAGCGGCCACGACAACCAAACGCTGCGCGAGTTGCACGGCCGCACCACCACGCCCGAGTTTGAAGCCTGGGCCATTGAACGCGGCATCTTTGAACGCGCTTCCAGCGGAGAAGTGACGCGCGGCCCCAACTTTGGAAATCCACGGGCCTTTTGCCAAAGCGACGCGGAATATCGCACGTTGCTGGCCGCCACGCCGGCGGTGCCGGGTTTCACTCACGCCGGGCCGCGGCCGACCGAAGAGGTCAGCCGCCAAGTGCGGTTGCACCAGGCGAAGGCCCGGCAGGCGATTTTGAGCGAGCTTGATGTTGACCGGCTCTGCCGACTGGCGCCCTTTCAGGTGCTGGAGACGCAAGCGGCGGACAAACAGCAGCACCTGGGCCAGCCTCAACTCGGCGCCTGCTTGACGCCCGGCAGCGCCGCCGCCATCGAGCGCTCGGATTGCGACGTGCAGATCATCGTTTCTGATGGACTGAGCGCGGAGGCGGTGCATGCGAACATCGATGCGTTGCTGCCGGCCCTGCTTGCCGGGCTGGACACGCGCGGCGTGAAGGTGGGCGGCCTGTTCCTGGTGCGTTATGGCCGCGCCAGGCTGGCGGAGGTCATTGCTCAAAAGACCGGCGCCCGGCTGACGATTACTTTCATTGGCGAACGGCCGGGCGGCGACGCCGCGGCCGCGCAGAGCCTGTCGGCCTATCTGGGCTATCAGTTGCTCGACGAAGGCGACCGGCAAGCGGCGGCCCGGTTCAGCCGTAACGACGACATTCGCTTTGAATACACCGTGGTCTCGAACATTTATTCCGGCGGACTGCCCGCCGGC
>DASVGM010000672.1:0-2795 GCA_036379555.1 Pirellulales bacterium
TACACGACGACTTCGCGATCACCGCGCTCTTGATGACGGTCGATCCCGGCTTGGTGCGGATGAAAGAACGCGGCGCCGCTGGCAAGTTTTCGATCAACGGCATTGAGCTGGCCCCCGCGCCCAAGACGATTGAATGGGGCAAGCGCATCATCGACTTCCGCGCCGACGCCACTGTGCGGGCTATTGAGAAGTCGATTGGGGCGGGGCGGCGTTAGGGTAGCGCTGACCTGCGCAAAACCTGGACGTTGCGAGGTCTTTCTGGGGTGTTCTTCCGATTTTTTTATTCCCGAAATGATGCCACCCGCTTGCCGGGTGGAGAATCATGTTGGCCGTCTACATTCGCCGGTCCATAGAAGCCCCCGCCCGTTTCACGACCGCGTGCTCGCCTTCGGCGGGCACGCGGTCGTGAAACGGGCGTACGACGTGGCGATCCGCTTCTTGTAGACAGCCAACGTGAAGTCTCCTCCGGGCAAGCCGGAGGCATCTAAGGAAGAAGACCAGCTTTGAGCGCGGGCGGGCGTGGGAGTTAATATTGCGCAGGCCAGGGTAGCGCAGTCAACGGTACACGATTAAACGAACGCCTCATAAACTCGCCTGGCCGCCGCCAAACAGCGCCGCCAGACAGATGCTCGACCACGTTTCCAGGCCCGTGCCGTCGTTGAGCAAGTCATCCACCGGCCGAAAACAACAGTCGATCAATTCGTTTTCACGAGGCCGCACGGCGGGCCGGCCGACGTCAAAAAGATGAACAACGCCCAAGTGTACGCGGCCGACCTCGCTCTCATCGTCATTGATCAGGCCGACGCAACGCTCGCGGAAGGGCGTGTCGATGACGACCTCCTCGGCCAGTTCGCGTCGCATCCCGGCGCGATAAACGTCTCCGTCGCCGTCGGCCGCGTCTTCGGCGGAAATATGCCCGCCGATGCCGATGCTGCGCTTACGGTGCAAGCGGCCTTCGCCCTGCCCCACGCCGCGCGTGTATTCAAACAAGGTTTCGACCCCGCCGGCGGACATGTGGCGAAAAATGCAGTACGGAATGAGTTGCTTGAAGCTTGGATCGTGCTCCATCGCGGCCCGCGGGCGAAAGCTGACGTTTTCAGGCCGCAGCAATTCCGCCAGATAACGCTCGGCGTCGGGCGAGAACCCCTGAAAATGCCCCAACTGGTGAAAAACCTCGGTGGGAACGACAAGAATCTGCTCGGCCGCCGGATCGGGCGCCGTTGATTGATTTATGGACATTTGGAATTAGACGACAGGGCTGCGGTTGTGGCTTTGATCGGACTTCGATCCGATCGGGCCGATTCTACCGCCTGTCTACCCATCGCCGCAATTCATGCCATCGCGCGACGCATTCCTTGCGGGCATGTGGACGATTACGGCAAGAGTTGCAAAGGAAGCATCAGCAGCGAGCTCATGAGCCAGATACTACGGGGAAGGCGGTCCCAGAGAGGAACCCGGCCGGTTGAAGCATTTTCCGCGGCCAAGTCCGGCAGGGGAACTGGCGGCGGCAGGGGGGCGGCTCGAGGAGCCGCGTTTTCCGCTTGGCGGCTGACGGCGGAAGAAGCAGCCGTCGAGAGATGGGCGGGATCGGTTCGACACGGTAAAGGGTCTTCGCTTTGCGAGCCACCGAGGTCGTCACTGACCATCGATTCGTTCCTTTCGATACATCAAGTAGAAATGGAGATACCAGCTTGCCCGCGGCGCTCCATGCGCCGCTCATTTAGTGCTGTCGCTATCATTTTAGCGGCCGCCAGTCAAGATGCAAACTTTTTTTCGTTCCAAATCTCCACTCACACTCACGTTCGGTCGCAGCGACCCAAATTCTTGAATCTGTTTCACGCGGCGACCCACGCGGCGGTTCCCACTGGCCGACCCGGCTGCCTACCGATACGATTGGAGAGTCATTTTCAACCGCTCTTGGGAGGTTCGTGTTGATTGAAAAAGAAACAGGCTCGCGGCCAGCCGCGGCGGTGTTTGATTTGGACGGGCTGCTGTTCAACACCGAAGAGCTTTACCACCAGGTGGGAGCGGAAGTGCTCCGCCGGCGCGGCCATGAGTTCGAGCCCGAACTAATCAATGCCATGATGGGGCGTCCTGGCCGCGTGGCCCTGCAAATGATGATTGATTACCACCGCCTCAACGATTCCGTTGAGACGTTGGCCCAGGAAAGCGCGGAGATTTTTCCCGCCATGCTTGACCAACGGCTGGCTTTCATGCCGGGCGTGCCGCAATTGCTGGCGGCTTTGGAGCGTGCGGGCATTCCCAAGGCCGTCGCCACGTCCAGCGGCCGCCGGTTCACCACCGACGTGCTCGGGCGGTTCGATCTTGAGCCGCGGTTTACGTTTCTGCTTACCTCCGAAGACGTGGTGGACGGGAAACCGCACCCCGAAATCTATCAGAAGGCGGCCGCGCGATTCGGCCTCGGCCCGGCGCAGGTGGTGGTCTTTGAAGACAGCCAGAACGGCTGCCGCGCGGCGGTGGCCGCCGGTGCGGTGGCGGTGGCGGTACCGGGCGACCCCAGCCGCCAACACGACTTTACCGGCGCCGCGCTGATTGCCGACACTCTGGCAGACCCGCGGATCTATGAACTGCTTGGGGTTGGCACATGACGGCCGGGTGAGACCGCATGCGTAGGATGGGCTTCCTAGCCAATCGACCGTGACGGGCCAGGAGGCCCATCCTGGCCTGCGCAAACGACAGTTCATGTGTTACTGGCAAGCGATGTTACTTTTGTTCCGCCACTACCGGGCTTGCCCCGGTAGAGCGCATGATTGACCGCCAGATCGCGTTATCGC
>DASVGM010000673.1:0-4789 GCA_036379555.1 Pirellulales bacterium
AATCTGGCTTTGCAGTCGCACCAGTTCGCGAACCAGGGCATCGGCCACCAGCATCATATCTTCGCCGGCTTGCTGTTGTCGCGCCCGCGCCGGTTCAGTCCGCTCAAACCACAACTGCACGTGCCGGTCGAGCAGGCGGTCGATGCGGCCGGCGGCGGCCTGACGCACCGGTAGTGCGAGGTTCCAGAGCCGTCGAGCCAATTGGCGAACCATGCGAGTCATAAGACGGACCTTCACTCTCGTGTGTGTGAGGCGGCACAATCGACGCGATGCCGCGTGAGGTATAGTTAGATGTCGAGCGTTGGGCGGGCAACAATTGAAATGGCCGCCCAGCAGCCATCAAAACCGTAAAACCGATACGACGCCTGCCGATCCAGTCATATTTTTCGGCAGAAACGGCATAGGGCCGAACTTCTGGATTTGCTACTATTCCCCCCCTACACGGCTTTTAAGGGAAAATGATCATGGTGCGTTGTCGGAATACTTCAACTGCCGCGGTGGCCTGGCTGATGGTGCTGTCGCTCGCGATGCCAGCGGCGTGGGCGCAAGCTCCCACGCGCACGGCATCGCGAGAAGCGCCCCGTCCGGCTGAAGACGATGCCCCGCGGCGAAAGGCCCCGCCTTCGTACGGGCCGCAGCGGCAACCGTTCCGCCAAGCCGCGGCGCCGGCCGGCAACCATAGTTCCGCTTTGAAGCAATTCGCCCCGCGGCCGCGGCGGCCACAGCCCACCTGGGGCCAACTTTCCCCGCGGGAAACGGCCGAACTCGAACAGGTGCTGCGCGCCTGGGAAGAGCACAGCGGCGAAATCCGAACTCTGGAATGCGAGTTCCAATGCTGGAAATACGACGCGGTGTTTGGCGCGCCCGCGAAAGGCGGAAAACCACCGCGGCCCACGCGCATCTGCCGCGGCGCGATTCTTTACGCTGCGCCTGATAAAGGGCATTACCACATCACCAAGCAGGTGGCTGATCCGGCGAACGAGCAGTCTGAGTTCAAAGACATCGATGGCGAACATTGGGTTTGCGACGGCAACGCCGTGTATGAATTCGATCACGATAAAAAACAGCTTGTGGAACGCCGCCTGCCCAATCAACTGAAGGGCAAGGCCATTTCAAATAGCCCGTTGCCGTTTGTCTTTGGCACGACCGCGGAGAAGATGCGGCAGCGTTATTGGATGCGGTTGAGAACGCCCAACGAAATGGTTGGCAAAGAGGTCTGGCTGCAAGTCGAACCGATCTACGCCGAAGATCGCGCGAACTATCAAAGCGCCACCGTCATTCTCGACGAAAAACGCATGCTTCCCAGAGCGGTTGCCCTGCAACTGCCCAACGGCAGCCACACAAACTACATGTTCGATCCGCCCTCGATCAACAACCCCTTGAAAAAGATTCTGGGCTATTTCAAAGTGCCCAGCACGCCGGCGGGGTGGAAACACATCATTGAGGAACCGCCGCCTTCGGAACCGCGCCAGCCCACCGAAAGCGCCCAGCGTCCGCGTCCGCCGCGCAGCATCCTGCGGAAGTGACCCAGTTTGCCAAATATTTTCGTTCTTCGCGCGCGGGAAGAAATCGGCTAAAAGATTGGCCCGTAAGCTGCCGAAGAAAACTGGCGCTTACATCGAAAACAAGAAGCCGGGAGAATGCGGCGAGCGAAGCGCGCGGCCACGCGAGTGCCTGACGCTTTTGTCGTCTGATAACGATGAGCAATCCGACGCCGCGGGGCGAAAGCCTCCATCTCTTGCAGTCGGCGGCACTGCCGCCAACCGACCATGATTTGACCGTGCTCGTGCCGTCTTACGACGAAGAGCGGCGGCTCCCCTCCACGCTCACCGGGTTGGGCGGATTCCTCGATGCTTGGGGAGTCGATTATCGCGTGGTGGTCGTCGATGACGGCAGCCGCGACCAGACGGCGCAGGTCAGCGGCCGGTTCGGACCTCGTTTTTCCACGTTGCGACTGGAACAGCACGCCGGCAAAGGCGCCGCCGTGCGTCGCGGCATGCTGGCCGCCACCGGCCAGATTGTGGCCTTCACCGACGCCGACCTGCCTTACGATCTCACCGCCCTGCAAACCGGCTGCCATTGGATTCGCCGCGGCGACTGCCAGGTGGTGCTGGGCGCCCGCGACTTGATCGGCGCGAGTTGCCATGTGCGCCGCAAGCTCTCGCGCATCGCGGCCAGCGCGGCCTTTCGACAACTTGTCCGGCTGGCCATTTCCAAGGAAGTGACCGATACGCAATGCGGCCTGAAAATCTTCAGCCGGGCGGCGGCGATTGACATTTTCTCCAGGACCACGCTCGACGGTTTCGCTTTCGATGCCGAGGTCGTGCTGTTGTGCCACCGTTTGCAGGTGCCGTTCCGTCGTATCGCGGTGCGGTTGATCAACGAATACTCATCGACTCTCTCCGTGTCTCGGCACGGCTGGAGCATGCTGTACGATCTGATCCGGCTGGCCGTTCGCGACCGCCTGAGCGGCCGCCAGGCGCCCGCCGCCCGCACGCTACCGGCGCCACAGCAAGAACCTCGCAAGGCGGCCTAGCGCCTTGTCCAGACCGATGTTGGAACACGCCAGCGCGATCGTGGGGCGGCCCGCCGGGCCGTCTTTTGCTTCGGGCGGGCCGGCGAACCGCCCGACACTTGCATTTTGGATGCGCTCTTCATGAAAATCGACTGGCCCCTAGCGGCGCGCAACACCTGGTTGGCGGTGATCCTCGGCCTGTCAGTCCACGCATTTTTTCTGCCGTACAGCCACAGCGTGTACGATGTCTATCAACTTGCCGCGCGGCACTGGCTGTCGGGCGAAGACATGTATGTGCCGGCCCGTGAGCATTATCGCTACAGCCCGTTGTTCGCCGTGAGCTTGACGCCGCTGGCGGTTTTACCTGATGGGCTTGGCGCCGCCGCGTGGAAACTCCTCAACTGCGGCCTGTTCGCCTGGGGCGTGTTCACCTGGTCGCGGCGACTCTGTCCGAAAGTGTTGTCGGCCAACCAGGCGGCGGTCGTGCCGCTCTTGGCGTTGCCGCTGGCGCTGCACAGCATGTACAACAGCCAGGCGAACCTGATGATGCTCGGTTCGCTGCTGCTCGGCATGGCGGCGGCCGCTGAAGAAAAATGGCAACGAGCGGCCGCCTGGCTCGCTTGGGCCACGCTCATCAAGGGTTATCCGCTGGCATTGGCGATGGTGCTGGCGGCGATGTTTCCGTGGCAGTTCGCCGCGCGCTATGTCATGGCGCTCGCGGCGGGGCTACTGTTGCCCTTCGCCGCGGGCCGGCCGGCCATGGTGATGAGTCAGTACGCAAGTTGGTGGCAACACCTGAGCGACAGCACCGCGATCATGCGCGAGCGTTTGCGCTCGGTCGATCAACTCTTCGTGGTCTACGGCCGGCCGCTATCGGAGCGGACGTTCGCATTCATAGAATTGCTGGCCGGCGTGGCCGTGCTGGTGATCTGTCTGGGCATCGCTCGGCGGCTTACCGATCGTCGCGAGATTTTGTTTCGCACGTTTTTGTGGTTTTCGCTCTGGGTGGTGCTGTTTGGACCGGCGACCGAATCGTGTACTTACGTGGTGGCTGGCCCGGCCGTGGCCTGGGCCGTGGTCGACGCTTGGCGCCGCCGCGCGCCGTGGTTCGAGCGGGCGCTGGTGGTCGGCAGTTTGCTGATGATGGGACCGATGGTGACCGACATGTTCGGCCAAACCATCCGCAACTTTTCCAACGAGCACGGCAGCCAGCCGATCGGCGGGCTGTTGCTCTTGGGCTGGCTGGCGGTCGAATGGCGGCGGCGAATCCGATCGCTGAACTCGCAGTGCCTGCCGCCGGCCGACGAGCGCCCGGCAAGCGAAACGCGAAAGGCGGCCTGATGGCGCCTACTCCACAACCGCCGTCGCTCATTCTCCATGCCGACGACTTTGGCTTCAACGCGGCGGTAACCGCGGGAATTCTGGAGGCGTTCCGCTCCGGTTTGCTGACCGGCACTTCTTTATTGGCCAACGCGCCTGCGGCCGACCTCGCCGTGGAGCAATGGCGGCGACTCGAATCCGCTCGCCAGACGGGCAATCTGCCCTCAAGCGCGACGCGCCGCCGGCTTGGCGATGTCGCCGCACCGTTTGACCTGGGCGCGCATTTGAATCTGACGCAGGGCGTTCCCCTTACGGCCGGCGCTTATCCCGACGAACTTCTCGACGCTTCGGGCCGCTTTCTTGGTCCCGGCGCCTTATATCGCCGGCTTTGTTCGCGAGGGCGCCGCTGGCGCGGCGCGATTCGTGGCGAATTGCAGGCGCAGGTTGAATGGCTGCTCCACCGCGGCCTCACCCCCACGCACCTCAACGGGCATCAATATGTTGAGATGATGCCCGTGGTTTCAGGCGTCATCGCCGAATTGGCCCAAGAGTATCGCGTACTCTATGTTCGCGCGGCGACCGAGCCGGGCCATTGGCGCACCAGCCTTTCGCCGGGCTTGAGGCTGACGAACTGCTGTTTGTCGGGCGTCAAGCAATATTATGCTCGCCGTTGGGCGGCCGCGCTGGACCGCGCCGGCCTCGCTCACGCCGACGCTTTCTTCGGCGCATCGCACGCCGGACAAATCGATCTCGCCCTGGTCCGGCACTTTATTCGTCGGGCTGGCAAGCATGGACTGACGGAGATGGCTCTTCATCCCGGCGGTTTGTCACGAGAACCGGACCAGCGCGAAATCGCGGCCGGCTGGCACGACCCGCTCGCCGCCGCGCGGCCGGGGGAGTTGGCCTTGCTTCGCTCCACGGAGCTTGTCGAGCTTCTGGCGGAGAAGGGTTTTC
>DASVGM010000674.1:0-10016 GCA_036379555.1 Pirellulales bacterium
AGTCGAAACGCCGCTGCTTTCGGCCGACGTGGTGGTCGACCGACATCTGGAACCATTCGCCGTGGATGTGCCGCGCGGCGGCGCATGCGCGCGCCGCTGGTTGCAAACCTCGCCCGAATTCGCCATGAAGCGGCTTTTGGCGGCCGGCGGCGGGGCGATGTTCCAGGTCACGCGGGCCTTTCGCCGCGAAGAACAAGGGCCGCGACACAACCCTGAGTTCACCATCGTCGAGTGGTATCGGCCGGGCGACGACCTATCGGCGGGCATGCGCCTGCTCGGCGATCTTGGCGAAGCGCTGCTGGAGCGCGGGCCGGCGGAGCCGATCAGTTATCAGGCGGCTTTCGAGCGGCATGCCGGCGTCAACCCGCACACGGCCGATAGCGCGGCGCTGGGTGAGATCGCCCGCCGGCGCGGCGTGCCGATACCCGAGTCGCTGGGCGACGGCGATCGCGATGCCTGGCTCGATCTCTTGCTGGTCGAGTTGGTGGAGCCGCGGCTGGGGCGCGGCCGGCCGGCGATTCTTTACGACTATCCGGCCAGTCAGGCGGCGCTGGCTCGCGTGCGGCCGGGGCCGCCGGCCGTGGCCGAGCGGTTCGAGTTGTACGTCGATGGCCTGGAACTGGCGAACGGCTATCACGAATTGCTCGATGTGTCGGTCTTGCGCGCGCGGAACCACGAAAACAACGCTTATCGGCTTGAGCATGGCAGCGACGCTTTGCCCGAGGAAAGCCGCCTGTTGGCGGCAATGGAAGCCGGGTTGCCGGATTGCGCCGGCGTGGCACTGGGCTTCGACCGCGTTTGCCTGCTGGCGGCCGGCGCGGCCGACCTATCGCAGGTTATGGCGTTTCCGTTTGATCGGGCGTGAGCAAACATGGACAAGGCACTACGTTCCGCGCACCAGCCCGAACCATTCAATCTGCCGGCGCGGGCAAAAGCGAAAGCCGGTCGCTTCACAGTACGGCTTCAACCAACGGCCGCGGAGCGTAAGCTCGTCGGCCGTGGTGCCCTGCGGCATCAAGAGTACGCGGGAACGATCGACTTCAGGAAATTGAGCCAGATACGATTCCACTTCGCGGCAATCTCGCGGCCGATCCATGACGAACTTGAGCTGGTATTCATAATCCGCCGTCAAACGCCGCACGATGGCCGGCGCATGCCGGGTTTGCTCGTGACGGCGGTGCCAACGCGGATGACGCCGGGCCGCCGGCGCCGAGTTCGATAGCTTGGGGCTGATCGACATCAGATCGCACGCCACGGGCAAATCGAGCGTGCCGGCCGTCTCAATGGTAATGTGCATCCGGCGGCGCCGCAGTTCGTCGGCCAACGGCAGCAACTCCGCGAAGAGCATCGGCTCTCCGCCCGTCAAAACGACATGCCGGCAGCCAAACTCTTCCACGCGGTCCAGGATTTCGCCGGTGGATAAATCGTCGCCTTCCGGCGTCCACGACGCGAAAGGCGTATCGCAAAACCAGCAACGCAGGTTGCAACCACTGGTGCGCACGAAAACGCTTTCGGCCCCGGTCAGCAGGCCCTCGCCTTGAATCGAAAGATAGATTTCCGCGATACGCATCTTGTCACGGCCAGTCCCGGCGCTCCGGGATGCAAATTCCCCCACACCTTCCAGAATAAGCTCTTAATCCACAAACACAAGCTCATTGGAACTTAGCAGCGCTTGCGCCACTTGCTCCCACGGCGAAAGCGCGCCGCCGGCCGCGGCGGCAAGAAACTCGCGCACGAATTGCCGCTCGCGCTCGTGCGGCGATCGCCCAAAGAGCCGGCGATAGGCCAGGTCGAGCCGCGCCTCATCGTCGGGTGACGCCTGTGCGAGCCGCGCCGCGAGCGCTTTTGCTTGCCGCGTCATGAACTCACTGTTGAGCACAAACAACTGCTGCATCGGCACGGTGGTGATTACGCGCCGCTCGGTGGTCAAATTGGGGTCGGGGAAATCAAAAAGCCGCAGCATCGGGTTCAACTGATGCCGGCTGACGGCCGCGTAAAGCGTGCGCCGTCGGTTGCCGGCGTCGTCGAGCTTTTGCGAGGGGCCGCCCATCGTCAGATCGAGGTGCCCCGCCACGGCCAGGAGCGTGTCTCGCCAGGCTTCGACGTCGAGCCGCCGGCGATTCATGCGCCACAACCAGCGATTATCGGGATCGCGCTCTTGGCCCGCCGCCTGCCAACCAGAGCCTAGCCGGTAAGTGGCGGAGAGCATAATCAAGCGGTGCAGGCGCTTGATCGACCAGCCCGACGCGATGAAGCGACCGGCCAAATAGTCGAGCAGTTCCGGATGAGTGGGGCGCTCGCCCAGCAGGCCGAAGTTGCTGGGCGTGCCGACCAGGCCCCGGCCAAAGTGGTGTTGCCAAACACGGTTGACAAACACGCGTGCCGTCAGAGGATTATCACGACTGGCGGTGGCACGGGCCAGTTCCAACCGACCGCTTCCCTCGGCAAATGGTTTGGCATCGGCGGGCGAGAGCACCGCAAGAAAACCTCGCGGCGCCTCGTCGCCCAGGTCGGTCGCGCTGCCGCGCAGGTGAACTCGCAGGTTGGCCGCCTGGCCTTCCTTCACACTATGGGCGACAGGATACTTCTCGCCAGCCGCTGTTTTCAACGCTTCGATTTCGGCCTGCATCGCGGCCAGCTTTTGCCGGCGGCCATCGTCGGTCAACTTCACAGCCTGCTCTTGAGTTAAAAACAGCGGCGCGTTGCGGTCGTCGATCGCTTGCTTGAGCAGTTCGGCGACGGCCGGATCGAGCGAGGGCTTTTGAGGGCGCGGCTGGCCTTCTGCGAGCGCGGCCAGCGTCGCTTCGTATTCTTCTTCCAACGTGCGACGTCGCTCGACCGCTGACGCAACGACCGCTTGCACCGTGGCCGCCGCTTCGGCTGCGGCATACATGGCCGCCGGATCGCTGGAAAGATCGCCGGCGGCGCTTTGCTGCTCCAGCATTTCCAGCCAGGGCCTCAGCCAGGCGGGCGCCGCTTCACGATTCGTCAGGCTTTTTTGCCAGCGCTCGGCGATGCCGGCATCCAGCCCGGCTTGCCGCGCCACGTCGGTCAGCTTTAACTCCGGTTGCGATTTGCGGCGATGGTCGAACGTCCAAATCGCCAATAGATATTGGTCTGTTTCGAGCGCGAGCGATTCGCCAAGGCGCCGCGCTTCGCGCTCGCGGGCTTGCTTGAATGCTTCTTCGGCCTGCTTGATTTTGACCTGCGCCGCGTCATAGCGGGCCACGACCTCCGGCGGCGCCAGCGGCGCCTCACAATATTCGCTGCTGGCGATGACGCCGGCCAAGGCGTAATAGTCGCGTGTCGAAATCGGGTCGAACTTGTGATCGTGGCAGCGGGCGCAGGCGACCGTCAGCCCCAGAAAGCCACGCGCCAGTGTGTCGATGCGGTCGTCGTATTCATCGAACTTGGCTTTGGATTTGCAGGCGTTGTCAGCGTAATAGACCGGCCCCAGGGCAAAGAAACCCAAGGCGGGCAACCGCGCCCTGTGTTCTTCCTCCGCACCACGCCGTTCACCGGGGGCGTCATCGACAAGGTCGCCGGCGATCTGCTCGATCACAAACCGATCATAAGGCAAATCACGATTGAGCGCCTCAACCACCCAATCGCGATAACGATAGCCGTTTGGATACAGCCGCGCTTGGAAGGTGTGCGCCTGGTCTTCGCCATAGCGGGCCACATCCAACCAATGCCGCGCCCACCGCTCGCCATAATGCGGCGAAGCCAGCAACCGGTCGAGCAACTGTTCATAGGCGTCCGGCCGCTCATCGCCGACAAAGGCATCAACCTCCGCGGCGGTTGGCGGCAAGCCGATGAGATCGAACGACGCGCGGCGAATGAGCGTGCGGCGATCGGCCGCGGCGACGGGTTGCAAAGCCTCGCTTTCTAAACGGGCCAGCACAAAATGATCGATTGCATTGCGCGGCCAAGTGGCGTCTTTCACCGCGGGCGGCGCGAAATCGCCTAGCGGCTGAAACGACCAGAACTGCCGGTCGGCCGCGGCGATTTCCCCGCCGGCGCGCTGTCCGCCGGCGGGCGCTTGTTCCGGCCACGGCGCGCCAAGAGCGAGCCACTGCTTGAGCGCGGCGATCTCGTCGTCGGCCAGTTTGCCGTCGGGCGGCATTTGCACATCGCCGGCGTACTCCACAGCCGCCAACAGCAGGCTCTCGTCGGGTTTGCCCGGCGCCATGACGGCGCCGCTTTCGCCGCCGGCCAGCATGGCCGCGCGGCTGTCGAGGCTAAGGCCGCCTTTGGCCCGGCCGCCACCGTGACAGGCGTAACAATGCCGCACCAGGAGCGGGCGAACCTGGCGTTCAAAAAACTCGTTACCAGCCTCGTCGCCGGCGGGCGGCTTGGCAACAGGCTCCGCGGCCGGCAGTGCCGGCGTGCAGGAGAGCGTTATCCAAGCAAGCAGCCAGTAGCGAATCGAACACATAAAACAATACCGTCAGGCGAGGGCCGGCCTGGCTTGGCGCCGACGACAATCCGCCAGTCGCGCGAAGCAAAGCCGAGCAAGACAAGGTAGGGCGGACCAAGCGACCATAGATCGTTTGGCCAACGGCCAGTATAGGCTCTGCCGCGCGGTTCGACAATGAACGGCGATGAATCGCGGCACTCCATACGCAAGCGTTCGCGATGGGCCGGCTTAATCAGGTTATCGTACCTTTTCTGGATAGATTACCAGTTCCACGCGTGAATTGCGTTCCTTTCCGGCCGGGGTGGCATTGGAAGCGACCGGATAGTTGCCGCCGTGCCCCACGACGAAAAGCTGCTTGGCCTTGAGCTGTGTGTGGTTGGTCAAGTAGTCATAAACGGCCATCGCCTGGCCGACCGAGAGTACATGATTGCTCGACCAGCGACTGTTGCTCACCGGATCGGAATTGGTGTGCCCTTCAATGCCAATGCGATGATCGGGGTATCGCGCGGCGACGGCCGTTACGACCGGGTCGAGCAAGGCCGCGGCTGCGGGCGACAGTTGGGCGCCGCCGGGCAAAAACAATCCTTGGGCGGGCAATTCCACGCGAATGACGTCGCCATCCACGCGCGTTTGCACGCCGGGCAGGTCGAGCTTGGGCAGTGTCTCGCGCACGCTGGTATTGGCGGAGATGGCGGCGCCGATGCGCCGCTTGGCCGAGGCGGCGAGCATTTCGGCTCGTTTTTCCACCTCGCCGCTGGTTTCCTTGAGCTTGGCCAGTTGTGTGGTGGCGCCGCCGAGCTGATCGCGCATGGCGGTCAACTGGTCTTCCAACACACGGCGTTGTTGCATCGACTGGGCCAAGAGCTGACCTTGCTCCTGGTTGTCTTGATCGAGCGTGGCCATGCGGCTTTGCAGTTCTTGGTAGCGCGTGCCCAGGGCCACGTGCTCTTGCTGCAAGCGCTCCAGTTGTCCTTGCAGCACGTACGGATTCTGGGCGCAGCCTGCCAACAGCGGCGACAACCACAAGAAAACACAGTACGCGCGGCAACGCCGACGCATCGCGGCTCCCAATAAAACGTGTTTTGCCGCCGACCGGCGACCTTGGACGTGGTGGTTCCCGGCCGAATAGATTATCGATTTTGCCGGGTAAACCGTGCGGATAGTAGCGTGGCCAATAGCTCCGCACAAGGCCAGTCGCCTCGTCGCCTCACTTGTCCGCCGCGGCAGTGGAGAATCGGGCGGATTGCACTTGTTGGTTGGCCCGCGCAGACGTTAACATTGCCGCCGCTGGGAAGCGCAGAGCCGATCCCAAAACCAGCGTTGTGGCGCGAGCATTTCGCTTGCCCGCCGGTTCCGGCATTGGCTCTTGAGGTTAGGAGTGCCTGTTGTACATGCGAAGTTCGGTTCGGCAGGCGCTGGGCTTGGCGGCGGTCAGCGGGCTGTTGTTTTTTAGCGCCCTGGGCAGCGTCGATCTGTGGGATGAAGACGAGCCGACCTTCGCCGGCGCCGCCCGCGAGATGCTTGCCCGGCAAGAATGGATCGTGCCGTATTTCAACGGTCTGATGTTGCCGGACAAACCCGTGCTGAGCTATTGGGTGATGATGGCGGGCTACAAACTGTTCGGCGAGACGGAACTGGCGGCGCGTGCCGGCTCGGCGCTGTTCAGCGTCGGTACGGTGTTGCTCACGTGGCTCCTCGGCCGCCGCCTGTTTTCGCCGCGAGCCGGCGTTTGGGCGGGCTTGATATTGGCCAGCAGCCTCAGCTTTCTGGTGGTGGCCAGGGCGGCCACGCCCGACGCTGTGCTGACCTTCTTTTGCACCCTGGCCCTGGTGGGTTTCGTGTGGTCGCAACGGCGGTTTTCGCCCGGTGATGAAGGCCGTAGGGTGGGCATTGCCCACCATGAATTCACGGTGGACAATGTCCACCCTACACAGTCGAATACCGGTTTTCCGACGGCCTCACACTTGCTCGCCCTTGCCGGCAGCTATGCGGCCATGGGCATGGCGGTGCTGGCGAAAGGGCCGATCGGCGTCATGCTGCCGGCCGCGGCGATCGGCCTTTATGCCCTCTTCACGATTCCAGCCGTGGAGCAAGGGAGACATGACGAACATCCGCCGGGTTGGTTGGCAACGCTCCGGCGGTTGTTATCTACGATGGCCGATCGGCTGCGTCCAACGTGCTTGTTGGCGGCGCTGCGGCTGACCCGTCCGCTACTGGGCATGGTCATTGTGCTGGCGGTCGCCGGCCCGTGGTATCTGGCCGTCGGGCTGCGCACGGAAGGCGCCTGGCTTTCGGGCTTCTTTGGCAAGCACAACTTCGAGCGGTTTTTGCACCCGATGGAGCACCATCGCGGGCCATTTTATTACTATCCGCTGATCGTGATGATCGGCTTCTTTCCGTGGTCGTTGTTTCTTGGGCCGGCGGTGGTTTATGTGCGGTCTCGGTTGCGCGCGGCGGGCGACGACCGGGCGGCCTATTGGCTGCTTGTTTCGTGGATCGCGTGCTATCTGGGGTTTTTCTCGCTGGCCGCCACCAAGCTGCCCAACTACATTGTTCCCATTTATCCGGCGTTGGCATTGCTCGTCGGCGGCTGGCTTAACGCCTGGCTGTCCGGTGTGTGCGTCGTGCGCGGCTTTCTGCTAAGAACGGCTTGGATCACGCTCTCGGCGGTGGGCGTGGCCGCGTCCATCGCCATGCCGCTGGTGGTTCGGCATTACGTTGGCGGCGGCACCCTCCTGGCCATGATTGGCGCGCCCTTAATCGTGGGCGGGCTGCTCTGCTGGTGGTTTCACGCGCGGCGACAAGACGCTCGTGCCGCGGCGGTCTTCGCCGGCAGCGCCGTCGTTTTTTGGCTGGCGGTGTTTGATTTTGGCGCGGTTCAGGTAGGCCGGCATCAGACCAGCCGGCAATTTGCCGAAGCCATCCAGCGACATGCCGCCACGGAGTCACCGGAGGTGTGGACCTTTGGATTCTGGCGACCGAGCCTCGTTTATTACCTTGGCCGGCACGTGGAACCGCTCTATAGTGCCGAGCAAGTGCGGTCGTTTTGTCGCCATTGGCCCGCGGGCGGCTTCTTGCTCGTCGCCGGCGACTATTATCCGCGGGTGGCCGGGTTTCTGCCGCCCGACGTGGCGGTTATCGAGCGTGGCCCGTGGTTCTTAAAGCGGAAAGAGTTGCTCTTATTGGGCCGCGGCAAGGTTGATACAGGAATGGGAACGATTGCATGGCGAACACCAGCGGCGAAGTGACTGGGCTAGGCGCGATCCGAGCGAAGGCGACCGCGGCCCCCGCGTCGCGGCAGGCGCCGTCGCGCGTGGCGGCACGGCCATATTGGCACGGCCTGCTCTCGCTCTGCTTGCCGGCCTACAACGAAGAAGCATGCATTGCCGCCACGCTGCGTTCGGCGCTGGCGACGCTGCCGCGGCTCTGCGCTGAGTTGGAGATTATCGTGGTGGATGACGGGTCGAGCGACGCCACGGCGATGCGCGTCGAAGCGATCGCGGCGCGCGATGCGCGCGTGCGTCTCTTGCGGCACTCGTGCAACCAAGGCTATGGTTCGGCCGTGCGCAGCGGGCTGCTGGCGGCGCGCGGCGGCCTGGTGATGTTCGCCGACAGCGACGGCCAGTTTGATTTCGCCGAGGCCGAGCGATTGCTGGCCGGCTTGCCCGGCCATGATTTTGTCATCGGCTATCGCCACCGGCGCGCGGAGTCGTGGCGGCGGCGGTTCAACGCCTGGGCCTGGGGCCGATTGGTGCGGCTGCTCTATGGCGTGCGGGCGCGCGATCTGGATTGCGCTTTCAAAATGTTTCGCCGCGAGGTGCTCGGCCGCCTACGCTTGACGGCCGGCGGAGCTTGCATCAACGCCGAGTTGATGTGCCAGTGTCGCCGGGCGGGGTTTCGCTTCGCCGAAGTTGCGGTGGAGCACTACCAGCGTCAGGGCGGGCATTCCACAGGCTCTTCGCTGGCGGTGATCGCTCGCGCCTTTCGAGAGCTGCCCTGGATTCAAACAGAACCGCTCCCCACCGGCGAGGCGCCGCGACGTGATGACCAAGACGCTTGATTATCTTGTTTATCTGCTGGTGCGCACGTTTATCTGCGTGCTCCAGGCCCTGAGCATGGAAACGTGCCAGCAGGTGACGGCCGCGCTGGCCACACTGTTTGCCGACGTGCTCAGAATTCGCCGCGCGGTGGTCGATGAAAACCTGTGTCACGCCTTCCCGGAAAAATCGCCCGAGGAGCGCCGCCTCATCACCTGGCGGATGTGGCGCCATCTCTTCACACTGGTGGTGGAGATCGCCCAAGCTCCGCGCAAAATCCACGAAACGAACTGGCGCGATTTCCTGACATTGCACAATGCCGACCTGCTCACGCGGCTCGGTCTGGGCAACCGGCCCGTGGTGATTGTATCAGCCCACTTCGGCAACTTTGAAATGGCGGGCTATCTGTTGGCCATTCTTGGTTTTCCGACGTACACGGTCGCCCGCACGCTCGACAACCCCCACGTGAACGCCTTTCTGAATCGTTTCCGCAGTCGTACCGGCCAGCACATGATTCCCAAACGCGACGGCTACGATCAGATTGTGTCGGTGCTTTCCCGCGGACAAATGATGACGTTTCTGGCCGACCAGTATGCCGGCAGCAAAGGCTGTTGGGTCGAGTTTTTTGGCCGGCCGGCTTCGGCGCACAAGGCCATCGCTCTGTTCTCACTAAGCCACGACGCTCCGCTCGTGATTGGCTACGCGCGTCGGCGCGAGCGTCCGCTGCACTACGATCTGGTGATTGCGGCCGTGGCCGATCCGCGTAGCGGCGAAGAACACGTTTCGAGCGTGCCGCGGCTGACGCAATGGTACACCAGCCATTTGGAGCAAATCATTCGAGGCGCGCCCGATCAATATTGGTGGATTCACCGCCGCTGGAAGGACACGCGGCGCGCGAAGTCGCGAAAAAAAGCGGCGTAGAACACGAGCGCGGATCGCACGTCGGCCCGTAGCCGGCTTCGTGAGAAGTCGGACCGAGACAGCAGGTTTGAGCCAGAATTCTCACGAATTCTGCTACCCAGAATGCGCCGCCCCTTCCGGGGCCGGGTTTGAATAATCCGAGCTAGCCCTAATGTCACGAGATTAGGCGGCAACCCGACATTAAGCGCGGACGTGCGCAAGATGCCCTCGGCTTGCCCGAGGGAGTTTCCCGTTGGCCGTCTACAAACGCGGCCTTCCCTACGCTCCCGATTTTGCCCCGTTTGGCCGCCGCAGGCGGCCAAGCGGGGCAAAATCGGGAAAAGGGGCGCGGGCAACGCCCGATTGTAGACAGCCAACGGGAATCTCCACCCGGCGAGCGGGTGGCATCAGAGCTTAATCTCGTGCCATTAGGGGCAAGCCCGGCGGTGGCGGTGCGGAACAAATCCGGTATGGAATCTCCGCTCGTTTTCGTATCAAAGTCGGGCATTTTGCGCAGGCCGGTGTCGGGCCGCGACCGCCTGGATGGCGCCCGGCACGTTGCTGATCAATCCATCGACGCCCCAGGCGAGCAATTCTTCGGCCCGATCCACCCGATCGACCGTCCAAACCCAAGCCTTCAATCCGTGGGAGTGAACCTG
>DASVGM010000675.1:0-3721 GCA_036379555.1 Pirellulales bacterium
TCGGCTGCTTGTCGCTGGCGTTGATAGGCGCCAAGTCCAAACGGATCCGCGACATCGTGCCGCGATGGTGCTCGCATACCGGCGGTTCCGCTACGGCCACTGCCGCCCAGAATCAAGTCCCATTGCGATTGTTCGCGTTCCCGCCGCGCACGTTCTTGTTCCGCACGGCGCGCGTCGTCTTTCGCCTTTCGCGCCGCCGCCTTGGTCTCGCGGGCCTCCTGCTTCTCGCGCGTCGCTTTCGATCGCTGGCCGAATTTCTCAAAGTCGGACCAATGGGCTTCGTCGGATTTCACGCTGCGGTGAAGATCCCGCTGGCGTTCGCGTTGCACGCGGTTGATGTCGCGCGCCTCTTCCGTCTCGCGCCGCTTGAGAATCTTCTGCCGCTCGGCTTCGGCCTTCCGCAAATCTTTGGTTTGTTGGTCAAGCGCTTCGCGGTTCGCCTTCTCCACAATCTTCGCGGTGCGTTCCGCGTGCAGCCGATCGCGCTCTTCCGCATTGCGGCGCATGTCGGAGCGACGGCGCAGCCTGGCGCGTTCCGCGACGTCCGCGTTGTTTGCCGTGGACGCGGAACCGGTGCCCGCCGTCGTCGATGGCGTTGCTGGCGGGATTGTCGGTGTGCCGCCGACGATGCCACGCCCGGCGGTGGCGCTGGCCTGTTGCGTGGCCGCCATCGTCGCGGTGATCGTAATGTTCGCCCGCCGTTGCAACTCTTCGATTTTCTTGTCGAGCGCGTCGATGGCCGCATCGGCATCAGACGCCAGCGATGTTTGCAACTCGAACAGAACGCCGCGTTTGACCGGCATGGCTTAGCCTCTCGCGAACAGACGATGCAGTGAAAGCGATACGTTATCGGCCGCTTGCGTTTCGCGCAACTCGCCAAAGAGCTTGTCGAGGATGACAAAATTCCGCCGCACGATTCCATCGTTCGCCGCCTCCTCGCTCAGCCCGCGTCCGAAAGTCGCCCGCGTCTCACGATAGAATTTCAACGCCTGCCAATTCGCCTCCGTCAACAGGAACTCGGCTTCACGTTCGGGCGAACCCTTCGGGCACTTCCGTTCGCCCAGCTTGCACACGGGCGGGCAGTGCGACGGCCGTTCAAGAGGTCGTTGCTTCGTCTTGTCACCCGGCGGCCCAAGCATGACGATCTCGCCGCTGCCCGTGCCGTCGGCGAAGCTGTAATCGACCATGTATCGTTGGCAGTCCTGGCAGCGTGGGATGCGCGGATATTCCAGCAACATGCGCACGCCGCCGATTAGTTTTTTCGGGCGGCTTCCGTCACGGCGTCGCCGGGAATGGCGCCACACTTGGCGGCTTCAAACGCGACGGCGAACGCCGCCTTTTCCTCGTCGCTCGCGTCGGTCGGCAAATCGCCGACGTCGTAGCCCATCGCAATATCAGTCAGCCGGCCCCAGAGCGCCGGGGGCAGCAAATTGATGCTGGCGACGTTGATCTCCGCCGGCTTTCCTTGCGCGTCGCGGACGTTCCACCAAACCAGTTTCTCGGCGACCAACTCCGCGTAAGCCGCGTTGTACTCGTCGAACTCGCGATAGCGATCACCGCGACCGGCGCGATTGACGGCGTTGTTGCGCTCGCCCGGCAACGTCGGCCGCCTTTCGCAGTAAAAATCGTCACCCTTTTCCAGGCCGACTGTTTCGGCGCGTATCAGCGTGCGAATCGTCTGGCCATCATCGATCAGCTTCGGCATTTTTTACTTGCGGTGGTGAGTTAGGTTGGGAGTGGAAAACGGTTCGCCGCACGCCTGATGGCGAACGGCTTACATCGAAATCGAGAGCGCGTCGGTCGTGGTGTGCCGCCGCGCGTTGAAATGGCAATCGAGCATGATCTCGCCCTTGCGATCGATGCGCTTGACCGGCGTTTCCGCCAGTTGCAGATAGCCATAGGTGAACGTCAGTGTTTTCGTGCCGTCTCCCCAGGCGAACACGCCATTGGCGATCGTGCCCGGCGGCAAATCTTCCAGGTCGATGTTGTCGGTGTTGTAAGGCACGGTCACAGTCACGTCGTAGGTGCGAAACTGCTTCGCCGTGCTGGTCAAGGTCTGCGACATGAAGAAGCGGTCCTTGAGGTAGTTATTGTGAATGACGCAACTCACTTTCTCGACCTGCCGAGGATTCGCGTTGATCGTGATCGCACTGAGCGCGTTGTTGTGCGTGAAGGGCGGCAGATAGGGCGGCACGAGTCCGGTGGGAAAACTACCGGCCGCGGTCTCCGTCAATGTCTGGCCGAACATGTCGAGATCCGCCGTCAAGAAGCCTCCTGCCTCGCTCTCGAAGGTCGCGGTATCGATCCACAGTTGGCCGTAGGTCTGCACCTTGGCCACGCGATCGATCGTCATGTACGTGGGATAATCACTGTCGGCGACAGGGTAGGTCATCACGCCGGTTCCCGTCGGAGTGCCGCCTTGGACGGCTTGCAGCAAGATTGTGGAGAGCAGCGTTTCAACCGGCGCGAACTTGACGCCGCCCTCGACTTTGTAGATCGTCGTCGTGTAAGTTTCGCCCTGTTGATCGAGCGTGCCGCGCACGCCGTCTGGAATCACATATTGCTGCTTCTTTTGCAAGCCAAACGGCAAGAGGAATTCGTAGGCGTGGGGGACAGGCGAAACGGAATCCCAGCCCAGTTGCCCCTTGGCGACAATGGATGGATTGGAGAACGGCATGTTGCGTCACCTTTACACGAAAGAACGTAATGCCGTGTACTGTGCCGCGTGTGAGGCTTGGCTTTCGCGACGCTTAGGTGTTGTTCTTCCCACGCCATGTGCGGAAGGAGAATTTCAACCAGCCGATATCAAGTTTTTTGTTCGTCGATGCGTCCGGGTCGATAATCATGCCCCCCGTCATACGGCAATCGTAAAACTGGTAGTTCAAGCCGTTCGCCGTGACGTTGATGAGCTGGTTCGGGCAACCGCGCAGATGCGTGAAGGTGCGTTCCACCGCTTCCCGCCAGCGTAGGAATTGGTCGGCGTTCGCCTCACTGGGCGTGGCGGCCGACTGGCTTTCCTGCGCGAAGACAATCGTGATCGGATAGCCGATTTCGTCGCGGGCATTGGTGGCATCGGCAACTTCCTCGACGTCGAAATAGCACAGCACGATTCCAGGCAACGAGTAGGAAAAATTCGACGGCAATGGATTCCTGGCGGAAAAATCGCCCATATAGGCCGTCTTGCGAACGCGGACGCTTGCGGGCGATATGCCGACGATGGAAGTGCCGAGCAGCCCTTGAATGATCGTCTGCACCTGGGCCGCCAGGGCGGCATGGACGGAATTGAATGCCGCACTATTGGTGACTTGAAAGAGTGGCTGGTTGCCTGGTATCGCCGGTACGCCGCCTAAAAGGGATTCACAATAGGCGGCGTAAAATCCGGTGGTGAGCGACAGAGTAACCGTGCCATCGCCGATCCGGTTCGCTTCATTGATGAAGGCGAGATTTGAGCCGGCCGGCCCCCACGATGCCACGAAGATACTATTGTCGCTGCCGACGGTACTTCCAGTGATCGTCGCGGTCGCCCCCGTGCCGTCGCCGTTGTCGGTGATCGCGAGCGTCGGCGTGGCGGGCGGCGTGCCGACGCCTCCAAACCCTCGCAGCAGGCTTCCGATTGCGCGCATTACTGCACCGCCTGACCGAGCACGGTGTTAGCATCCGCGATGCCCACTCCCGCAACGTCTTTCAGCTTCTTGCGGAGCAATTCGGTATTTGTCCCCGA
>DASVGM010000676.1:0-3294 GCA_036379555.1 Pirellulales bacterium
GTGCGTCAAGCCATCGTCGGTTATGGCGCAGGCGCCCAGGTCCAACCGCTCAAGGCTCGTCAGGCCGGCCAGGTGCCGCAGTCCCGCCGAGGTAATATTTGTATTGCGTAAACAAAGGTACTTCAATTCTTTCAGATCGGCCAGATTGGCCAGACCGGCATCGCCGACCGGATTGTCCGTCAGATTCAGCGCGACAAGGTGAGTTAAATCTCTCACATGCTCCAGATCGGCGTCGGTAATGCCGTAACCGCGCTCACTCGCGGGTGTTTGGCCCACGGGAACCGTGCCAGCGGCGCCGGCGCTCGGCGGATCAGGAGCCCAAAAGATGAGCGACCTGGCACTGTCGCCGTCGGCCTTTAGGGCCGCGAACAGTTGCGGCGGCCGTATTTGCCCCTCGCGGCCGATCCTGCGCAAGGCATGATTGGCAAACGACCGCACGTGGAAGTCGCGGTCTGACAGACAATCCAGCAAACGCTCAATCGCGCCACGAGCGGCCGGGCCGATATGGCCCAGCGCCCGTGACGCGGCCCATGCCGTATCGCGATCGTCACTATCGAGCAAGTTCGCCAGGGCGGGCACCGCGGCTTGCGCTTCGGCGCCCAGTTGGCCGAGCTGGCCCATCGCCGCCCGCTGAATGTTCTTGTCTTCGTCGTTCAGCGCGGGAATAAATATTTCGGCGGCTTTCTCCGGCCATTTGGCCAGCACGCGCAACGCGGTCATGCGCACCAACGGATGTCGATCGGTTTTTAAACTGCCGACAATCCGGTCGATGTCGAATTCAAACAGATTGCATTGAGCGGCAAAGCTCTCGGCGCGCACGCGCGGATCGGCGTCCGCCAACCGCTGACGCAAAGCCGCGAGAACATCCTCGGAATCAACGCCCGCACGGCCTAACTCAATGACCGCGCGGCGCCGCACGTCGGCATCGTCCTCGCCGGCTAATTGCACGAGTTTGGCCGTGCCCGGTTCTCCGAACCATCGCAGCGCGGCAAACGCCGCGTCGCGCACCGCGGCGTCTTCATCGTGAGATCCAAGCAGCAAAGCCGCCACAGCGGCCTCCGGCCGCGCTTTGATGCGTCCCAGCGCGATGATTGCTTGGCAACGCACGGCCGCCTCCGCGTCGCCGGCGGCCCGCGCGAGCGGTTCAATGGCCGCGTCGGCTTTTTTTCCTAACCGGCCGAGGGCCAAGGCCGCCAGTTCACGTCCCACACGGTCGCCGTTACAAAGTTCTTCGATGAGCTCCGGCACCATCGAAGCATCGGCATGCTGCAGATTATCGGCCGCGACGCGACGCCGGTTCTCGTGCGCGGCCAGATCGCGCACGACCGCCAGCCGCTCGCGCGCCGTTACAGGGCGTTCGCGGTGGGCGAACCACCATGCGGCCGCCGCCAGAATAACCGACCACACGCACCAGCCCGCTATGCGCTCATGCCATGTTCGCCGCTCGTGAATTGTCATACATGACCGTCCTAAGAGATGTTCGACACGTATTTTAGCGCTTGCCGTGGTGCGAAGCAATCGACGGCGACCATTTGCCCCGGAATCCATCCCTGGTTACGATCGAACCAAGCTCAGGGCGGCGCCGCCGCCGGCTCTCAGGCCCCACACAACCGGATCAACACCATGCGCTCGCGTTTCGTTTTGCTCTCGATTTTCTTCACATCACTCACGGCGACCGCTCAATGCGAAGAGTCGCCGGCGGCCCCCAAAGGCGAAGTCACCAAATACAGCTTTGAAAACAGCGGTATCTTTCCGGGCACCGTCCGCGATTATTGGGTTTATGTGCCGCGACAATATGATCCGGCCAAGCCGGCTTGCCTGCACGTCAATCAAGACAACGTGCAGTTCAAGGCGCCGGAGGTGTTCGATCGGTTGATCGCCGCGGGCGAAATGCCCATCGTCATCGGTGTGTTTGTGAGCCACGGCCGCGTGAAGGCGCCCGGAGACGGCGCGCTCGACCGTTTCAACCGCAGCTACGAATATGACGGCCTGGGCGACAATTACGTCCGCTTCCTGCTGGAAGAGTTGCTGCCCGAGGTGGAGAAACGCACCGCGGCCGATGGCCGGCCCATTCGATTGTCGCGTGATGGCAACGACCGGGCGATCGGCGGTTCCAGCAGCGGCGCGATTTGTGCGTTCACGGCGGCGTGGGAGCGGCCCGACTCCTTTCGCCGCGTGTTTAGCGCCATTGGCACCTACGTGGGTCTGCGCGGCGGCAACAACTATCCGACGCTGATCCGCAAATACGAGCCCAAGCCGCTGCGCGTCTTTCTCCAAGACGGCAGCCACGATCTGAACATCTACGGCGGCGATTGGTGGATGGCCAATCAAGAAATGGAGCGGGCGCTGGTCTTCGCCGGTTATGAGGTGAACCACGCCTGGGGCGAGGGGGGCCACAGCGGACAGCACGGCACTGAAGTGTTCGCCGACGCCATGCGCTGGCTCTGGAAAGATTGGCCGCGGCCCGTCAAGGCCGGCGCCGGCTCGCCGCAATTGCAGGACATTTTGTTGCCCGGTGAAGACTGGCAACTCGTCGCCGAGGGCTACAAGTTCACCGAAGGACCGGCCGCCAACGCCAAGGGCGAGGTGTTTTACAACGATGTTCCGGCGAGCAAAACGTACAAGGTCGGTCTCAACGGCGACGTGAGCCTGTTTCTCGGCGAGAATCAGCAGGGCGACGGGCAGCGGTTCGGCCCCGATGGACGGCTCTATGCCGTGGCCGGCGGCGCGCAACAGATCATCGCTTACGATGCGGCCGGCAAACCTACGACCATCGCCGCCGGCTTTCGCGGCAACGACCTGGTGGTGCGCCATGACGGCGGCATGTATGTCACAAACCCCGGTTGGAACGGCAGCGACCCGAGCAAAATCTGGTTTATTTCATCGCGGGGTGAAAAGCAAGTCGTCGATACCGGGCTCAAGTTCTGCAATGGCCTGACGCTTTCGCCCGATCAGTCGTTGCTCTATGTCGCCGATAGCCGCAGCCACTGGGTGTATAGCTACCAGGTTCAGCCCGACGGCACCCTGCGTTACAAACAGCGATACTTTCATTTGCACGTGCCTGACACGGCCGACGACAGCGGCGCCGACGGCATGCGCGTCGACCGCGACGGCCGACTTTATGTGGCGACGCGGCTGGGCATTCAGGTCTGCGATCAGGCGGGGCGCGTCAACGCCATTATTCCAACGCCCAACGGCAAGGTATCGAATCTCTGTTTTGGCGGCCAGGATTTTGACGTTCTGTTCGCTACCTGCGGCGACCGCGTCTTTAAGCGGAAGGTCAAAGCGCGCGGC
>DASVGM010000677.1:0-2730 GCA_036379555.1 Pirellulales bacterium
CGCAGGGACCGACCTGGCAACGCTGGACGGCTTTCTAACTGGCAAAGGAACACTGACGTCTGACACGATCGATCGTCTGACGGCGATTCTTCAACTCAAATTGGAGCCAGGCAACGGCCAACCCAAATCACGACGGGCCAACGCAGGTTGACGCGACACCTTCAATCCTGGCGTCAATTCAAGTATTAAAAACCGACTGCTCTCGATGTCCACAGATTCTGATTCTCCTCCCGTTTCCACCAAACCCGCGCCGCGCTGGCAACCCTTGCTGTCCATCGACCGGCGTGTGCTGGGCGTGCTGGGCGAAAAAGCCAAAACCACGCCCGACATTTATCCCATGTCGGTCAACGCGATCTGCACCGGCGCCAATCAAAAAAACAACCGGCACCCACTCATGCAATTGCAACCTGACGACGTTGAAGTGTCGTTGGAGCGTCTGCGCGGCGTGGGCGCGGTGGCTGAAATACAAGGTGGCGGACGCGTGGCCAAGTATCGGCATTTTCTCTACGACTGGTTGGGCGTTGACAAGGTTGAGATGGCCGTGATGATCGAGTTGTTGCTGCGCGGCGCCCAGACCTTGGGCGAATTGCGCGGCCGCGCTGCGCGCATGGAACCCATCGCCGACATGGCGGCCTTGAAGCCCGTGATCGATTCACTAAAGACGAAGGGCTTGGTCTTGGCGCTCAGTCCCGAGGGCCGCGGACAGGTCGTGTCGCACGCGCTTTATCAGCCGCAGGAATTGGAAAAAGTGCGCCGCGAGGCGGCGGGCGTCGCGTCCACCGAGCCGCCAGCGGAGCGAGTGGAATCGGCTGCCGCGCCATCGGTTCCCTCCGCGGCCGCGCCGGCCCGGCCGCCCCTGGCCGCTTCGCCGTCGGCCGGCGAGGCGGACGCGCTGCGCGGCGCGCTGGCCGCGGTCGAGCGGCAGGTCGAAGAGTTGGCCGGCGAGCTGCGCCGCCTGCGTGATGACTTCGAGCGCTTTCGCGACGCGGTCGGCGGCTAGCCGCTTGGCGTGGCGATTGAATTGCGGCGATTACTGGTTCTGGGGTAAGCTCTAGTCTCAGCTACTTGGTACGGGGCGCAAAATCGCTTGGCGTTGGTCGAAGGGCTCTTGTGACACGCGGACTGCTGGAACATCTCAATCACGAACTTCGTTCGCCGATGACCGTCATCGTCGGCATGACCGACTTGCTCTTGATGACCGCCGACGACGAGTCGCAGCGGCTGCTGCAATCCGTGAAGCAGGCCGCCGACGCGATGCTGCGCACGCTCGACGAGGCGATTGATTTTTCGCGTTTGGAAACCGCGGTGGCACTCGAACTGGCGCGCGAAGAATTCAATCCGGGCGAAATCGCGCGGCAAGCCGCTCAATCGTTGGCCAAAGGCGCCGCGGCGATTCAACTCGACGTGGCCGTTGAAACCGCCGTGCCCGACCGTCTGACCGGAGACACGGGCCGCCTGCGTTCGATCATTGAAGGATTGGCCCGCTCCGCGGCGAAGTTGCGGCCGGGCCGCGCTTTTGACCTGCGCGTGTTGGCCGATCGCGCGGATAGCGGCATGGTGTTGCACTTCTTGCTCGGCAAACAAGGCGCGTTGGCCGAGCCGCGGCAGTTGCTGGAGGCGACGTTCGACACGGCGACAGGTGAACCTTTGCGCCTGGCCGATTTCGCGCACCGCGGCTTCTTCGGCGCGGGACTGAGTCTGCCGGTCGCGGCGGGACTGGCCGAACGCATGCGGGGCGAGGTATGGATGTCCGGCGCAACCGCCGCGGCGGTCGTGTTTCGCTGCACGGTACGAGTGGGTCTTGCCGCCGGACAAGCACCGGCTGATTTTTTAGCCGCGATCGAGAAGCGTTTTACCGCCTCCGAACCGATCGCTTCACGCAACATCTTGTTGGCGGAAGACACCGAGACCAATCGCGAGTTTTTCCGCACGGCGCTAGAACAGCGCGGCCATCAAGTGGTGAGCGTCGCCGACGGCCAGGCGGCGTTGGTGGCCTTTCAGTCGAACGCGGCGCGGCCGTTCGACGTGATTTTACTCGACGTGGAAATGCCGCTTTTGGATGGTCGCGAGACGGCGGCCGCGTTACGCCGGTTGCGGAGTTTTAGCGAACGCCCCGCGCCAATCATTGCGCTCACCGCGCATCAGATCGCCGGCGATGCGACATTCTCAGCCGGCGGCTTGTTTGACGCCGCTCTCACCAAGCCTTGCGACTTGTCGCGCCTTTACGCTCTGATCGAAAACCTGGCCGCGGGCCGCCCGCCGCCTGGTATCGCCGGTGCGCCGCCGCATACGCCGGCGGCGGGCGAGCGCGTCGATTACCGCGGCACGTTGCGGAGGCTGGACGGCAACCAGCAGTTGTTTTACGACCTGCGGCGTTTCTTTTTGGAAGACGCACCCAACGTGCTCGAAAACCTGCGCGCCGCCTTCGACCAGCGCGACTGCGAGGGCATCGAACGAGCGGCTCACAGCTTGAAGAGCCTGGTGGCCAATTTTGGCGCGTCGCAGGCCACCAACCTGGCGACCCAATTACAAGCCATTGCTCAGCAGCGGAATTTGGCACAGGCGCCGGCCGTGTTTGAGCGGCTGGCAGAGGAGGTGGGGTTGCTGCGGCGCGAGTTGGAAACGACTTGGGCCCCGAGCAATTAAAATGGAATTCGATTTTTTCGCCACCAATGGCGAGTTTTTCGCCATCGCGTCCGTTGTCGCCAAAGCCACGACTTTCAACGGGCG
>DASVGM010000678.1:0-7276 GCA_036379555.1 Pirellulales bacterium
CGTCGTAAGCGGCCAGCGCGATGCGGCCGTCCTTCGCGCCATTGACCGACCCCGCGCCGTTGAGCAGAGTCCACGAGGCCCCGCCATCTGTCGATTTATAAACACCATTGCCGCTGCCGCCAAAAGAATTTCCGTCGGCCGCGTAAAGGGTCGATGGAGTGTGGGGGTCGATGACGACGTCCGACCACTCGTCAAACGATGAAAGGCTGTTGGCCGCGGTGGTGTTGGTCCAGGTGGCGCCGAAATTGGTTGTTTTCCAGATGCCGGTGTTGCCGCTTACTCCGTTGCTTGCAAAGCCGGCCACGGCGGCGTATGCGGTGGCGCCGGTGGGGTCGGATGGATCGATGGCGATCTTCGAGACGGAACGCCTGCTGAAATCGCCGCCGGCATTCTCCAACGTCCAATTGGCGCCGCCGTTGGTTGAAACCAGGATTCCTTCACCATAAAAACTGTCGCCCGAATTGTTGGCCTCGCCGGTGCCGGCATAGACGATTTGATTGCCGGTGTGCGCGCCGGAAGTGGCGTCGGTCTCGGCAATGGCGCCCATAAACAGGGGCAGCGGGTTGCCGCTGCCATCGGTGAGATTATCGGTTAGCGGAGTCCAAGCGATGTTGGCCGAAGTCGCATTGGTCGTCTTCCAGACACCGCCGCCCGCGGCGGCCAAGTAGAGTGTGTTGGCGCTCGCTGGGTCGGCGGCAACTCCCGTGACTCGTCCGCTGACGCTCAGTCGCCCGGGAGTTTGGCCGGCCACAATGGGCGCTGGTCCGATGGCCATCCAGGTTCCAGCCGCGGTGTTGGTCACGTTGATGCCGCGCGTGGCCGACCCCGTATTATTGCTCGCCGCCCCGTTGTCGGCGGTAAAAGTCACCGTGCGCATGCCAAGCGTCGGATTGGCGCTCTGGTCGGCGTACAGAACCGCACGGGCCGCGTTCTGAAAATCAAGCAGCGTCGGACTTTGGCCGGCGGCTGCGGTCAATGTCACCGTTTGGCCGTTGCCGCTGACGGCGCCGCTGATTGTGCCGCTGATTGTGCCGCCGGTGGGGTCGGAGTACGACAACGCGTCTTCGCCGCTTACGAACCCGGATGTGATCGACACCGTCACACTGGCCAGCGTCGCCACGCCCGAGTCGCCGATTGTCACGGCAGGATCGACCGCCGTGGCCAAACTGCCGGCGCGATACGTCAGCGCGGCCGGGCTAGTCGTCACCACCGGCGCGGCTAGGACGACGGGAAAATCGCGGCCGCGGCCGAAGGTGTAAAAGTAGGGCTGCAAATTCGGATTGGAATTCCCGAGGGCCACTGGTGAACCGTTGAGGGTAAAACCCACGGCCGCCCAGGTATTGGTGATCGCCGAGTTGGGCACGGCGCTGAGAAAATCGCCCCAACCGTGCGGATCGCCGTTGGTGCCTGTGGCGGTGATATAGCTCTCCCAGCCGTTGGTGGAGAGGGGCGGGCTTAAATCGTCGTCAATCAAGGTGCATAACTCGGGAGCGACGGTGGCATTGCCATAAAACACCGGCCCGCCGATCGCGCCGCGTGAGTTCACGGCAATTGCCGGATAAGCATAGGCGCCGCCGGTACTCCAAATGTCGGGCTGAGCGGTGACGGCCAGGGTCGAGGCGTCGACCGTCAACGCCCGGACAAACGGATAAGGCCGATTCGTCCCCTGGGCCGAATCCCACATAAAGCCGACTGTGTTTCCCGAAATCCACGCCGTCTTGACACGTTCGTCGTCGCGGGCCAGCCAGTTGTTTCCATCAGGTCCGACGGCGGTGTGTCCGCCCTCTCCGGTGATGTAGGTGGCGCTCAGCCCCGTCTCCAGTTGGTTGAATAACTGGTTGGAGCTGTCGTCAACCCAAAAAACGCGGAACGTGTCGCTGCTTTCGAGGGCTCCCATGTACATGCGCGAGCTGGCGCCATCGGCCAGGCAGATTGAACTGTCCGATGAGGTCCAATAATCGGCAGTGGTCGTTGTGCCGGCAGCCAACTGGTTCAGCGGCATGCGCCAGACGACGGAGTTGGTCGATCCACTATTAAAGACGTTGCTTGAGGCGTACAGATAATTGTTGGTGACTTCGAGCGTCGGATAATCAAGTTCGGCGCCCGCGGCCAAGTTGAAGTTTGCGGACGTCCAATCGTAATACGTCCAGCGGTCGTTAACCAGATTGTCGGCGCCGTTGAAAACAGCGATGCGCACGCCCTTGTCGTATTGCAGATACCAGATGGTAAGGCCGAGCGACGGAACCTGGGCCACGCGCTGGTCGCAACAGAACCCCCCCAACGGATCCGTCTGCGGATCGCCGAAATTTGTGAAGGGGTTGATGAATTCAAAGGTCTTGCCCTGGTCGGCTGAAACGGAGGCGTACCAATTACCGGTTTGCAGCACGGCGTTTCCGCTGGTGCCAAGCGCCGGCTCACCGATATCCGACGTCAGGCCCCCCGTCGCCGAAGAAGGAAGCGGTGTGAGCTGCGCAATGGTGAAGGCATCAGGATTGTTGCTTTGGGCGGCAGTGGCCTGCGCGGAGGCATTCACCGCCGCAGGCGGCTGAGATGCCGCGACATTGCTGAGCTGCCCACTATTGGCGCCCGGCAGCAACATGCTCTCGTGGGGGTCGGTCATGCAGGCGGTAATGACGGCCTGCTCCTCGGCGGTCAACGGAGCTAGTGTCGGGGATACTTGTCCCTGCCCGTAATGCCCAACGACGGTTGCCGCGGAGGCCTGCTGACTTGAAACTTCCGCGTTCGTGGGCGAGATCGACAGCAGACGCCTTTCTTCGAGCGATTCAAACCCGCGGAAAAAAATATTGCCGCCGGCCTGGCGGCCGCGGGGCGTCTTTAATCGCGCCTTTGAGGGACGGAACCTAGACAAATTGCACGGCTTGGCCGAGAGCGAAAACATTATTTGCATCCTTCATTCTCAAAGAAGTTTTCTTTCGCCGCGGTATCCCATCGATGTCCGCTCACTCGCGTGCCGTATCATCGGCTGGGGCGCTTGCGCTACGTCCATAAACGTAAATCCACAAACGCGCGCCAAAGCGGCCAACATTTCTGGTCGGTGGCAAGAAAAAAAATAGCCCGGAACCCCGGTCATTATTTTTTGAGCGGGGGGCTTGCGATACACCCCGCAAGCGGAGAGAATAACTCCGTTTGTGGGGTGCCATGGTGGCAGGTGTATCTAGAACCGGGAGAAAGCACCGTGATCGCCAACGATGGATTCAACGCGCTAACCGAACGCTTGCGTGCCGGCGATGACGCCGCCGCCATTCGGCTCGTCGAGCGATATACGAACCGGCTCGTTGCCCTCGCTCGTAGCCGGCTTGAGCCGCTCTTGTGCTTCCAGGTCGATCCGGAGGATGTCGTCCAGTCGGTTTATAAAAGCTTCCTCAAACGTCTCAATGCCGGCGATTGCCAGTTCGACAATTGGGACGATCTTTGGTCGTATCTGGCGCTCCTCACGGTGCGTAAATGCTGGGATCGACGGCACTATCACCGCGCGACGCGGCGCGACGTCGCCCGCGATCGGCCCGACGCCGCGGCCGGCGATCAAAGCGACGTTTTGGGCGCCATCAGCCGTGAGCCCTCACCCGTTGAAGCCGCCGTATTGGCCGAGTTGGTCGAACGGTTTTTAGCCGGGCGGAAGCCCCGCGACCGAGAAATCCTCACGCTGCACTTGCAAGGCTTTACCATTGCCGAAATCAGCCAGCGGGGCGGCCACGCGCAGCGAACCGTTCGCCGTACGATCGCGTCGGCCAAACATCGCCTGCGCGACGAACTGCGAGACGACGACTCGGGGCGGGATAACGCTAAAGCAACGCCTCCAGAGAAGGAGCATCGCTATGCATAACCCGCTGATCACGCTTGATAATCTGAGCGATTTGGCGGCCGAAACGCTTGATTCGCTCATTGACCGGCTCGAGGGCGGATGGCGCAGTGGCTGCCCGCCACAGATTGAGGATTTATCGGCCGACGTGGCCTCGCTGACTCTCTCTGAACGCGCGATGGTGCTGCGCGAGCTGGCTCTTGTCGATATGGAGTTTCGCCTGCGGGCCGGCGAGCGACTTTCGTTGGACGATTGTCTGAGCGTCTTTCCTGAGCTGCGCGAAGATGGCGAACTGACCGCGTTGATCGAAGCGGCCGGCACCGTCGATGACGCTACTACTTCTCTCTGTTCGTCTGGGACTGTCACGCTGCGGCGCCCATGCGCCGTGGCGCGAGCGCGGCCCGCTCGGCTTGGCTGGTTCGAGTTAGGCGAGTTGGTTGGCAGCGGCTCTTTCGGCGAGGTTTATCGAGCGCGCGACACGCGCTCAGCCCGCGACGTGGCGCTCAAGATTCTCCGGCGCGAGCACATGGAGACCGAAAACGACTGCGAGTGGTTCCTCCGCGAAGCGCGGCATACCGCCCGTCTGCGGCATCCGGGCATTGTGCCGGTTCTTGAGGCGGGCATCATCGACGGTGTCTACTATCTGGCTTGCGCTTATGTTCCGGGCGGCACCTTGTGCGCGCGGCTTAAGCAAGGGCCGTTGTCGTTTCGTCGATCGGCCGAAACCGTGGCCCAGGTGGCCGAAGCGCTGGCATACGCGCACCACGAGGGCGTGGTGCATCGCGACATCAAACCTGAAAATATCTTGCTCGACGTCCAGGAGCGGCCTTGCTTGGTCGACTTTGGCTTGGCCGAGGCCATGACTCCGGACGCCTCGCTGACATTTTGTGGTGCGCTTTGCGGCACACCCGCCTACATGTCGCCCGAACAATTCGCCCGCAAACATCGGCACATCGACGCGCGGAGCGACCTCTACAGCCTGGGCGTGGTGCTTTACGAATTGCTGACCGGACAACCGCCCTTTCTCGGCCGCGGACGCATGCTCGAGGCTCAGGTGCTCCACGATAAGCCGCGTTCACCGCGCCGGCTGGATGAGCACATACCGGTCGCGTTGGAAAACATCTGTCTGAAGGCGATGTCTAAAAAGCCCGCCCAGCGTTATCGAACTGCCGACGAAATGGCCGACGCCCTGCATCGCTACCTGACAGGCGAACAGAAAGCATATAATTGTGCAGAGCGGCGTGGCCTTCCATCGCGAACTCATTGGCCGCAAAGCCCTCCCAGTTTGCCGGCGCCATCGCGATAAGAAGGCATATTGATGGATGAGCCGCCATTCGGCCGATTTCGTAAGGTAGGCGTTGCCCAGCTTGAGCTTTCCGTCGGCCGATCGCAGAGACAACCATGCCTCCTCCCACCGTAAGTTTATCCGATCCGCTCGGCGAGCTTGAGCGCCGGCACGACGACGCGCTGCGGCAACTCGACGAGCTCGATAAAAAAATCGAACAGGCGTTGAAAGAGTTCTCCGACGTGCAAAAAGATGCCGCCGAACGCTTCGGACGCCCGCAAAAAGCTGCCGCCTGATGAACATGGGCCTGCTTGCTCTCGATATCGGCGGCGCCAACCTGAAAGCGGCCGACGGGCTTGGCTTCGCGGTCAGTCAGTTCTTTCCGCTCTGGCAACGCCCCAACGAATTGGCCGCCGCTCTGTCGCGACTTTTTGCCGTCGCGCCCGCGGCGGAAACGCTTGCCATCACCATGACCGGCGAGTTGGCCGATTGCTTTGAAACAAAAGCTCAAGGCGTGCGGCATATTCTCCACCATGCGCGGCAAGCGGCCGGTCAACGAACGGTCCTGGTTTATCTCGTTGACGGTTCGCTGGTGCCTAGCGACGCGGCGCTGCGCGAGCCGCTGCGCGCCGCCGCCGCCAACTGGCACGCGCTGGCTCGGTTCGCGGGGCGGTATTGCCCCACCGCCGGGCTGCTGCTCGACATTGGCTCGACAACCAGCGATTTGATTCCCATCATCGACGGCAAGCCCGCCCCCGCCGGCCATACAGACATCGAGCGACTGGCGACGGGCGAGTTGATCTACACGGGAGTTCAGCGCAGTCCTGTTTGCGCCGTGGTCGACGCGCTGCCGTGGCGCTCGCGGCGCATACCCGTCGCCCAGGAGTTGTTTGCCACCATGCGCGACGTGTATCTGCTCTTGGGCGACCTGCCCGAAGGGGAGAGCGATTGTCATACCGCCGACGGCCGACCGGCCACGCAAGACGCCGCGCACAGCCGCCTGGCGCGAATGATCTGCGCCGATCGCGATCACTTCAGTCGCGAAGACGCGCTGATCGCCGCCCAAGCCGTGGCTCGCGGCCAACAATCGCGGCTGGGTCTTGCCGCGCGAGCCGTGTCATGCCGCATGAGCGTGCCGCCGACTACAATGGTGTTGTCGGGCCAGGGCGAGTTTGTCGGCCGGCGGCTGGTTGAGCGGCTGCGGTTGGACGCGAAGATCGTGTCGCTCGCCGCCGAGTTGGGCGATCAGGTATCGCAAGCCGCTCCGGCGCACGCCTTGGCCGTGTTCGCCCGTGAAGCGCTGAACTGAAATCATCATGCAATCTCCCGGCATTCGTGTCATCAAAGTAGGGGGCAGTTTGCTCGACTTTTACGACCTGCCCGATCGCTTGCGCAGTTGGCTGGCCGCGCAGACCACCGCGACGAACATTTTGGTGACGGGCGGCGGCCGCCGCGCCGACTTGGTTCGCGCGCGAAAAGCGGAATTGACCGAACGCGAGGCGCACTGGCTGGCCATCGAGGCGATGGAGGCGAATGCACGGTGGTTGTTTGAAACAGTGGTGGAAGCGAAATGGCTCGACGGCATCGCCCAGGTCCGAACGATCGACGGCGCGCCGGCCATTCTCAGTCCGCGCAGGTTCATGTGGTACGACGACGCGCGGCATGCGTGCGGGGCTTTGCCCGCCAATTGGCAAGTGACGAGTGATTCCATCGCCGCTCGGGCGGCCGAATTAGCCGGCGCGAACGAACTGGTGTTATTAAAATCAGCCGCGCCGCCGGCGCCTGCGACACCTGAGCGCCTTGCTTCGCAGGGCTACGTCGACGCATTTTTTCCGCGAGCCAGCCGCAGCCTGGCGGCGATTCGCTATGTGAACTTACGTGCCTATGGACCGTTGTGCGCCTAGCAGAGCGACCGCGTTCTTGGAGGATGGAGCTTCCTAAATAACCTTGCGTGATGGTGCCAAAAGGAGGATGGGCTTCCTAGCCCGTCCCGTTGTTTGGTGACGGGCTAGGAAGCCCATCCTCCACAACGCCGCGCTCCGTAATCACGCAGGGTTATAAAATTTAGTTACGCGCTCTTAATCGATATTGGACGGCAATGTGGGCGCGGCGTCATGTCTGGCCGCGGTCAATCATCAATGGCCGTCTTCGGCAGGGCGGCGGCCAGTGCA
>DASVGM010000679.1:0-2687 GCA_036379555.1 Pirellulales bacterium
TGTGTCAAATCGGAGGCCGGCCATTTCGCCGGCCGGGCTAACTCTTCACGTTGGCTTCGCTCTTGCCGTCACCCTTGCCTTCGCGGCGAAGGAGCCCATCGCATTTGCCAAAAATCATGCGGCCGGCGCTGGTTTGCAAAACGCTCGTCACCACCACGCGCACGGTTTTGCTCAGGTGCTCGCGGCCGGCTTCCACGACAATCATGGTGCCGTCGTCGAGATAGCCGATGCCTTGGCCGGGTTCTTCGCCCGGCTTCACCAATTGCACTTCCAGCGATTCGCCGGGCAAAAAGAGCGGCTTCAGCGCGTTGGCCAAATCGTTGAGATTGATGACGTCGACACCATGCAGCTTGGCCACCTTGTTCAAATTGTAGTCGTTGGTCACGACCTTGCCGTCGAGATGCTTGGCCAAGAGCACCAGCTTGAGATCGACCGGCTGTCCTTCAAATTCGGGCAGGGTGCGATCGTAAATCTGCATATCAACGGTCGGGTTTGACCGCAGGCGGTTGAGAATGTCCAGCCCGCGGCGGCCGCGGCTGCGTCGCAGGCGGTCGGAACTGTCGGCGATGGCTTGCAGCTCGCCGAGCACAAACCGCGGCATAATCAACTGGCTGTCGAGCACGCTCGTTTCCACCACGTCGGCGATGCGGCCGTCGATGACGACGCTGGTGTCGAGTATGTAGGGCTTGAGGCCCTTCACTTCCTTCGAGAATTCCACGTAGGGAATGATGAAGCGAAAGTCATTGCGCGTCTGCATCAAGAAACTGATGCAGATGTAACACAGCAAGAGCGCCATCACCAGGTCGATGCAGCCGCGCGCGAATTCGTTGAGCGGCAGCGCCGGCGCCAGGGCGAGCCGAGCGACGTAGGTCAGAAACAGCCCGACAATCAGCCCAAAGTAGACCGAGCTGATAATGTCGAGCGGTTTGCGAGGCAGCAGCCAATCGAGCGCGACGAGAGCGGAGGCGATGAGCATGATGCCGCCGAAGACGGCCCAGGGCAGCCAGATCGGCTCCTTCGGCGCCGCGTTCGACTGCACCAGCGAAACCGCGCCGCCGGCCGCGACCAGCAAAAAAATAACTCGAAGAACGATCAGTGGCATCCGAGAATGTGCCCCCTTCTTTTGGGACTGCGTGAACAACAAGGTCAATCCATCATTCTAGCAACCCGTTTGGCGGGGACCAGTCCTGCAGGAGATTCCGATTATCCTCTTCGGCCGCGAATACTGGAGCAAGGTGCTCGATTTTCAGTTTCTGGCCGACGAAGGCGTGATTGCCGACGAACACCTCGACCTGTTTAGCTACGCTGAAACGCCGCAAGACGCCTGGGAGATTATTTTACGTTTTCACCACGCCAACCGATGACGCTTAACCGACCGCCAGCTCCAGGACCGGCGATTCGCATTCGGCGTCGTCGGCGGGCGCGTCGTCAGACTCCAGCCGCGCCACAAACGCGCAGCCGACGCGATATTGCGTCTGCTCGCCCGCGGAAAGGGCCGTCACGTTGGCGACGTTGGCCACCATGTAGCGGGTCTGCGCGCCGGCGCCCAGCCGCACCACGTACGCCTTGCACGCGGGCGGCGACTCACAGATGAAGGAAATGCCTTTGGCCGAGATGTCGTTCGACCGCATCGGCCCAAAGGCGCTGGCCGGGGGAATCTCGCCGCCGCCTTGATAAATGGCCGCTTGCTGCACGGAATCAAACACATGCCGCACCAGGGTCTTATCAAGCTGAATGGCCACCGCCTCAACGCCATTGTGCAAAAACGCCCGGTCGCGGCCGTTGCGCTTGGCGGCATAGAGCGAGTCATCGGCTCGTTTCAAAAACGCGGCCGGCTCGTCGTCTTGCATCGTCACGCTCACGCCGATGCTCACGGTGATGGGAAACTCAAGGTCTTCGTGGCGGAACGGCATGGCCGAAATGGTGGCGCGCAAACGCTCGGCCACGTTGCCCGCGTCCGCAAGCTTGGTGCCCGGCAGAATGACGGCGAACTCCTCTCCGCCATAGCGCGCCGCCACGTCCATTTGTCGCAGCGCCTCGCTCTGCACGCGGGACACCCACTTCAGGGCCTGATCGCCGATCGGATGGCCGTAACGGTCGTTGATCTGCTTAAAATGGTCGATGTCAATCAATAAGAGCGACACCGGCACCTTGTGGCGGCGCCATTGGTCCAGCCGGCGACCCAACTCCTCATCAAAGCTGCGACGGTTGGCCAGGCCGGTCAACGTATCGGTGCGCGATTCGGCCGACAGAACATCGACTTTTCGCTGCTGAGAGGTGATTTCCGCTTGCGCCGTGGCCAGCTCCGATTGCAAACGGCGATTGGCCACCAACATGGCCGCCGCGGCCGCCATCATCGACGCCGGATCGTCGGGCGGAACCGCGTTCAACTCCTCGGCCAGTTCGTCGAGCTCGAAGGCATGCCGGCTGATGTCGCCTTCGACCTTGGCCATCAAAGCCGACAACCACGCCGTGCCGGGGCGCGGAGGCGGCTCGGCCGGTCGAACCTGCGCCGGCGCCGCCGGCAAGGCCGTCGCCGCCGCCGGCGCGTGCAGGCGTTTGAAGATCCACGTCTGCACGGCGTACAGCGCCGCCGCGCCCAGAACAAAATTGACCAGTGCCACCAAAACAAAGGCTGCCATAGCGATTGCGTGATTCAAATCATGCTGCGACCGCCGCTTCCCCGC